>CALPPJ020000057.1 GCA_943325425.2 Bifidobacterium breve
CGAACTGCCTCAGGTGCGACTGGCATTTCCTTCGTTCGCAGTATTGCTCTTGACATTGCCAGCAATGTGGAATGGGGCCGCTCATGTTCACAACCACAGCGCCACTGTTGATGCAAGCGGGAACGTCATCGACGAATCGCAACCTCACGGCCACGATGAAGCCAACGTGTCCGTCGCGCAAGTTGCGAACGAAAACGTGACCCAAGGTGCGAACGAAACCGTTGCCCAATGGCCGCGCGCTTACGATCCAGCAAGTGGTATCGACATCAGTGGAGTTCCCGGAGTTTCTATTGACCAAGAACTTCGAGCCCGCGACTTGATTGAACAGTCACTGAAACTGCTCCCCCAGTGGGCCGACACCGCAACTGCAATCTCCGGTGGCTGGAATTCAATTGGCGATGCATCAACTGGCTTTGAGCACTACATCAATCGTCGACTGATTGAGGACGACAAATTCCTTGATCCTTCAGCCCCCGAATCTCTTGTGTACAAAGTCGATGGCGAAAGTCGCACGCTGGTTTCGGCCATGTTTATCGCAAAAACTGGAGTCGCCATCGATGACCCGACCCTGCTTGATTTCGCCGGCAACTTAATGCAGTGGCATATGCACGACAACCTGTGCTGGACACGCAATGCCGCTGGCGTAGCTGTGATCGGTGGAGTCACCGATGCCAATGGCAACTGTCCCCCTGGTTCAGTGCGAGCTGGTGCTGGCAATGCCATGGTGCACGTCTGGATCGCCCCACATCCTTGTGGCCCATTCGCTGCACTCGAAGGCAATGGCGCCGGTCGAGCCAATGTCAGTGATGCTGAACGAGTTGATATGTGCAACGCATCGCATGCCCACCCAGACGGATCGTCAACAAACGGAGCAGTCGCAACAACGACAACAGCGCCAACGTATAACGACACTGGCGCTACTCGTATTTCGCTGGCCGGTTTTGCTGGAGTCACTGCCGAACAACAGGCCCGCGCCGAAGAACTGATTTTTCAAACTCGCACAATTTTGCCGAAGTTTGCCACTCCAGAGATAGCTGTTGAATATGGATTTACCTCCATCCAAGATGCAAGTACCGGCGTTGAGCATTACATCAATTGGTCGTGGATCAATGATGAACATGAACTCAATCCCAACTATCCCGAAAGTTTGGTCTTCGCTGTTGGTCCAGGTGGCAGTCGCACCTTGGTCTCGGCGATGTACATGGTTGGTGACGAATACAAGTTAGAGACGGTTCCTGATGTCGGCGGTCCGCTCACTCAGTGGCACATCCACAACAACTTGTGTTTCAACCAAGACCCGAAGATTTCAGGGTCTACTCGAGTTGTTGGGGTGACTTCCGAAGATGGCCCATGTTCGTTCGGAATTAAACTTCAGCCCAATCCGATGTTGCATGTCTGGCTCACTCCACAAGCCTGCGGACCATTTGCTGCACTTGAAGGCATTGGCGCTGGGCAGATCAAGCCTGGCGAGGAACGCCTGTGTGATGAAGTGCACTCGCACGGCTAATACTTCGTTGCACGACAAACACCCAAGCAAATCCAACGACGCAGACGCCGAGCACGACTACCGGCATCGATGTTGATCCGACCGTGTCAATCAACGATCCGATTGAAACCGGAACAATCAGTCCCCCGATTGCCGCGGCTCCAACGATCCACGCGGTGGTTTGAGCCGAGAGCGAGAGCTTCTCGTCAACCATTGCAATCATCGTCGGATATTGCGGACCCGAAGCGAATCCGAATAGTCCTGCACCTATCCAAATAGTCAGTGCGTTAGTGTCTCCCAAAATCATGATGAGTAAACCCACTAACGAAATTCCACATGACCAGCCAACAATAGTGAGTGGCTTAAAGATCTTGCTCAGCGGAATTGCGACTAATCGCGACAGAGCAAACGAGGCCCAAAAAATTGCTGTAACCAATGCTGGGTTCGAACCACCCAGTCCTTGATCTTCGGCGTAAGTGTGGATCCATCCAGCAAAACCAACTTCACCCCCGACATAGAGCAGGAAGAAAACTGCCACCTGCGCGACAACTTTCGTTGGCAACTCAGGTCGGTGAATATCTGGTGCATGTTCTGGTTCAAATGGCGAATCACGACGGCCAAGTATGGCAAGAGACACCAGAGCGAAAAAGCCGACCACAATAGAAACTGGCCACAAATGATCAGTAAATGAAATTGCTCGATCAACAATCAGGGGGGCGACTAGCGCACCAACTCCGAAAAGCAAATGCATGGCATTAAGTGCCGGTCCAGATTTTCCGGCGCGCGCCCACACCACCATGATGTTCATTGATGCATCAGTCATGCCAGTCGCCGATCCGATCAAGGCTGCACCAATAGCCGCATACGCATACGTCGATGCAAGCGCGATGAAAAGCACGCCAACTGAAAAAGCAACAACGCCGATTCGTAGCACCACATGGCCTCCCCATCGAGTCACCCAACGGCCACCAATAAGCGCTCCGAAAAAATTGCTTGCTGCAATCACGGCAAACAAGATTCCGACAACACCTGCACTGACCCCTAATTGATCCTCAAGGTACGAAACTGATGGTCCGAGCAAGGACAGGGCTATACCCATCACAAACGCTACGTAGAAATATGGAAAAACTGGTTTCAGGGCATACTCACAATGGTGACGGTTCCGCTTGCTCCGTCGACAGTGATCGTTGCACCATCGGGAATACGCACAGTCGCATCGGTGACGCTGACAACACATGGAATTCCAAGTTCACGACTCACAATGATTGCGTGACTCACAACGGCACCAACGTTCACGACAACTGCTCCAGCGGCAACGAAGAGCGGAGTCCAAGCCGGGTCGGTGAACGGTGCAACCAGAACTTCGCCTGGCTCTAACGCCATCGGATCAGCGGCATCAAGAATGATCCGTGCCTTACCCGTGTACGTTCCTGGAGCACCAGACATTCCCGTCAATATTTCACCACCGTGCACAGCAACAGCAGTTGATTCACCCTTCAACGCCCACTGGGACAAAGGCGCAACAACACCATTCACGATGAACGGTGGTTCAAGTTGAAAGAGCTCTAGGTATTGACGTTCGCGCTGCGCCAATCGAGCTCTGAATTCATCAGGCTGCGCGATGAAGGCATCAAGTTCGTCAGCAAGCAACATGCAGATCTGCGATGTGCTGTAGCCAGTGCGTGCGGCCAAAGCAAACGCGGCCATTCGAACTTCATGCACCACTTTGATGATGTTGGTTTTGGCGCGTTCACGACCAGCCAAATACAGGTGCGCTGATTTCAAGGCCATTTCAAATTGCGCTAATGCTTCTGGGTCGCCAGCCAAGGCTTCACGCACTCGTTTTTCAGCAGTTCGACGAAGTTCGGCATTCTTCTCATTACGAATAACCGGACTCTCACTATTGGCGGCACCGCGCATCGTGTCAATGAGTGAGGTCACCAAAGTTGGCTTGGTCTCCCATGTGTCCGAACGAATGTCCCATTCGTTCGGCCCACGACTTCCGAATTCACGGATGAACGCTGCGAATTTTTCGGCATATTCACCCGAATCTTTCGACAAGCGCGAAAGTTCCCACATCGCCCGACTTGGAGCCGCCGAATCAACATCGCCAATAGCGGTAATCAAAGTCAGCACCAACGACGGATCACCCAAAGCTGCGGCGATTGCGCCAAGCGCACCTGGCCCAATGGAAGTACCAGCCGTCATATCGAGGTGATGTTGAAAGTCGCGTCGCAAAGTTGCCGTGAACGAACGCATGCGTTGAACGAGTGCGACTTCATCAAGATTGGACAAATCTGGACGTGATGCCCGTGCCTCGTTGGAAATCTTTTGATCTTCTAGCAACTCCGGGAGGGCTTGTGCCGTCATGACTCGGCCCATCCATTCGCCTAGGCGCGCCGTGTTGTCGGCATTCTCATGCCAAGGTTCAGGGATATACGGCGGCACATCAGGGTGAGTTCCAAAGTACGTGGCATCAATCATCTCGGGTGCAAGACCAGGACCACGCACGCCAAACATACGGGCCGTTGAAGCGTTGATGAACAAGTAACCACCGAAGAGTCCGACCACTTCTGGGTAGCGCTGGTCCATTTCGTGATCACTAAATGTACCGACATCCATTTGGCAGTCCCGCCAACCCATCACGACTCCAGGCTCCCAGACAACGGTCCAACACAAAGGGCTACACGGATCAGGCAAAACTTCACCAGCATTTGCCCGGGTATACACCGGCAGCTTTTGGCTTGGAGTCCAGTCGGTTAACCAACGATCTGGCAACGAATTCGCTGAGTTCATGACATTCCCCCACGGTTTAATAGGCGCAACCCCCGTTGCGGTCTCTTCACTGACTTTAGTCAGCACCACTTCCCCAATAGCCACCTGCCGTACTTACTGTCACACCAACCAATCCTCGTCCAACAGGAAATCTTTGCTCGATAGGGGCAGACTTTTGCTGTGAGTGAATCTGAACAAGCTGGCAAGACACCGAACGACCTGCAATGGGGTTCGTTTACCGAATCTGCACCGTGGGTCTTAGATCGCGAGGAGATTCGCTGGCTGTCTCTTGCGCCTGGTCTGCGGGCTCGAGCAAATGCAGAAGTTCCCACTCTCACCACCCCTCGTCGGCTGCCACCGGGCGCACGAGTGATCACTGTTGCCACCCAAATTATTGGCGCCCTTGCACCTTGGTATCTCAAAAAGAAGCGTGGCAAGTTTCAAGACACGTCAAGTAGCCACGCCGATGTTTCACTGCGCTTGCGTCAGGCCGTTGAAGTCCTCGGGCCGACGTACATCAAGCTTGGACAAATCATTTCCTCCGGTGAAGGACTATTCCCTGCCGAACTTGTCGACCAATTCAAGAAATGTCGCGACCAAGTTCCGGCTGAACCTTTTGCAACCGTTCGCCAAACTGTCGAACAAGATCTGGGCGCCCGTTTAGAAGATGTCTTTGAATGGTTTGACGAGAAAGAACTTGCTGCGGCTTCAATTGCTCAAGTACACGCTGCTCGCTTGCTGACTGGAGAAGATGTTGTCGTCAAGGTGCAACGACCCCGTGTTGCTTCACTTGTCCGCAAAGACCTCACCGTGATGGCGTGGATTGCACCATATTTAGTTGGTCGTATTCCGATTGCAGCGTTAGCCAATCCCCCAGCCCTCGTTGAGTTGTTCGCTGAAACGATTGTTGAAGAACTCGACTTCCGTCTCGAGGCGGCAAACATGCTCGATGTCGCGGCAATGTTGCATGACTTAGGTCAAGAGGGTTATGTCGTGCCACGACCACACCCACAACTAGTAACTCGCCGAGTCTTGGTGATGGAACGAGTTTCTGGTTTCAATTTTGATGATGTAGCCGGAATGAAAGATGCCGGCATAGATACCGAAGCAGTCATCCGCACCGGAATGATCGCCTTTATGGAAGGCGCCATGATCCACGGCATCTTCCATGGCGACCTGCACGGAGGAAACTTATTTGTGCTCAAAGATGGCCGAACCGCACTTCTTGATTTCGGAATCGTTGCCCGACTCTCGCAAGAGCGCCGCTTGGCCTTCTTGCGTTTGATGTTGAGCGCCACAACTAACGACATCAAAGGTCAAATGGCGGCCCTGCGCGACTTAGGCGCATTGCCTTTTGATACCGACCTTGATGCAGTGATCCGTGATCTACGACTCGATCAAGCAACAATCGACCCCACTACGCTGTCGGGCGAGCAAATGGTGAATGAAGTTCAACGTGTGATCAAAGCGTTACTCGGTTACGGAGCAAGCCTGCCTAAAGAACTCATGTTGTACGTCAAAAACATGGTATTCCTTGATGGAGCGATTTCACGATTGGCACCCGAGCTTGACATTTTGGGTGAAGTCGCCAACATCTCGATGATGTTTGCTCAACGACACGGCGAACGTCTCGGCAAAGAACTCGGCGTTGACCCAACTGCTGTTGAATTTGACATGTCCAGTGTCAAAGCAAGTCTCGGGCTTGAAGACAACGTTGATCGCATGACTTACAAAGATCTGCAGGCACGACGTGAACTGATTCAAAAACGAATGCGCGAACACGTCGGTCGATAACAACTAGATTGAACGAGTTATGCGTCTCGTCGTCGCTCGTTGCAGCGTTCAATACTCTGGTCGCCTCGATGCAACACTGCCCGAGGCAGTTCGACTCATCATGGTCAAAGCTGATGGTTGCGTCGCCATTCATAGTGATGGTGGCGCCTACAAGCCGCTCAATTGGATGACTGCACCAAACACTGTGGTCGAGATCGAGGGTCAATGGATTGTGACAAATCCCAAGGGCGAAACCTTAACGATCAACTTGCACGAAGTCTTCACCGACAGCGCTCATGAATTTGGTGAAGATCCGGGATTGCAAAAAGATGGTGTCGAGGCCCATCTACAAGAACTTCTCGCAGCCCTACCCGAGACCATTGAAAACGGGCTCACTTTGATTCGCCGTGAATGGCCGACACCTATTGGGCCCGTGGACTTAATGTGTGTCGATACCGAAGGCAATTACGTGGCGGTAGAAATCAAGCGACGCGGTGAAATCGACGGTGTTGAACAACTCGCTCGTTATCTCGAACTGCTTCAACCCGATAGCAACCTCAAAGGATTGCGCGGCATCTTCGTTGCACAGGTCATTAAGCCGCAGGCCAAGAAAATGGCCGAGCAACGGGGCATTGCATGGGCAGAAGTTGATTACGAAGATCTCCGGGGCCGACGCCCCGAAGAACTACGTCTGTTTTAAACCAATTCTCTTTTAATCTCAGGCGTGTCGAACAAGACCTTGGTCGATCACAACGCGATCGCCAACTGATGTTGTAAATACGGTTTCGCCCGCACCGGTGTTCCACATGCGAACAGTCAGTGCATCGCCGGGCATCACTGGTGACGAAAATCGTCCTTCGATGTGCTTGAACTTGGTGACATCGTTGTTGCACAATGCTCCAAGCAAGGCACGACCGGTGAATCCATACGAGCACAAACCGTGCAAAATCGGTCGATCAAATCCACCGATGGCCGCAAACGAAGGATCGGTGTGCAGTGGGTTACGGTCGCCCGACAAGCGATAGACAAAAGCCTGATCGGGTGATGTCTGCAATGTCACTTCATGATCGGGAGCCTTGGCCGGTGGTTCATTCTGGGGGCCCGAAGGTCCACGATCGCCGTCCCAGCCGCCTTCTCCACGAATGAACACCGATGAACGTGTCGTCCACAACAATTCGCCGGTCTTCAACTTCGTTTCAGCTTCGGTGACAACAACGGCAGCTTTGCCTTTGTCGTACATCGCGACAACCTTGTCTTGCACAGTTGCTTCTGCTTCGACCGGAATTGGGCGATGCAAAGTAATTGCTTGTGAACCATGCACTAACAATGCCCAGTTAAAGGTCCCGATTTCGGCCATCGCGCTCTTGCCTGGCGATGTCGTTCCTGATCCGGCTACTACAGCGAACGTCGGGA
>CALPPJ020000058.1 GCA_943325425.2 Bifidobacterium breve
ACGCCGCAGCACTTGTTCACGCTGATAACGGCGTGCAGTTGCGATGTGATGTGAAAGTGGTCGGACTCGTTGAAGGCAGTCCAGGTGCAGTCGATGGCGTGGCTTTAGATGGTGGAGAGATTGTTCCGGCCGATGTGGTCGTCGTCGGTATCGGCGTTGTGCCTGCCACGCAATGGCTTGAAAACACCGAACTTGAATTACGTGACGGTGTTGTATGCGACACCACACTCAATGCGGGTGTGCCAGGTATATACGCGGCGGGTGATATCTGTCGTTGGTTCAACAATCTGTACGACCAAGAGATGCGGGTTGAACACTGGACAACGGCATCCGAACAAGGTGCCGCCGCAGCGTCGAACCTGCTCGCAGTCTCACGAGGTGAACAACCCAAGCCGTACGCGGCAGTCCCATTTTTCTGGAGTGATCAATTCACCGCACGCATTCAATTTCTTGGTCGCGCCAACGGTGACGAGACCGCGCACATCGTGGTTGGCTCGCCTGAAGAGCGGTCGTTTGTTGCGTTGTACGAACAAGATGGTTACTTGAAAGCGGCTCTCGGCGTGAGTCGTCCAAAACAACTCATGCCATTCAGAAAATTGCTAGCCGAACGCGCCACATGGGACCAGGCACTCGAGTTAGTTTCATCGTTTGTTGCAAACTGAACAATCTCGTGACAACTCATTGGCAAATGGTTAGTCTTTTGCAGTGCCTCGTCTTGATGCTGAACGTGTTGCCCTTTGGCGGGCATTTCAAACTGCCGGTGAGGTAGTTTCGCGCAGCATTGAGGCTGAGATGTTTGATGAGTTTCACTTAGCACTACCGCAGTTTGATCTTCTTGCGGCCTTGGCGCAAAACAATGATCAAATGCGTGTGAAAGAACTATGCGAGGTCTTGTCGGCAGTCCCGAGCAGTTTGTCTCGTCGCATCGACTCCCTTGTTGAACGTGGTTATGTCACCCGAGAAGAGGCTCCAACCGTTGAAGACAATCGCGCAGTCATCGTGCGTCTGACTCGAATGGGACGATTGGTTTGGCGCGACTCCAACATTTTGTATCGTCGCGCTATTCAGCGTGAGTTCGCCAGCGGACTGACCGAAACTGAAGTCAGCACAATGGTGCGAGCACTCACCAAAGTTTCGCCTTTCAAAAAGTGATTCATCCAACATGTTGAAAAGGTTTCCGCGGTGGTTAGCGCTTTCGCTTTTTGGTGTTCTGCCAGTCATCATTTCCTTGATCAACGCCTTACGAGGCGGAGCGATTTTGGTTGGTGATCGAGCTATTTTTGCGTTGCTCGTGAAGGATGCTGCGACCGGCTCATTTCCGTCGGTAGGGCAATACAGTTGGCACGGCTGGAATCACCCAGGAGCATTGATTTTCTACGTTTTCGCCCCATTTCATTGGTTATCTGGTGGAGCATCGTGGGGATTGTTTATTGGTGTCGCGTTCTATTCATGCGCTTTACTCGTACTCATTGCTTGGCTTGGTTATCGCTTGCGCGGTACATGGGGGAGTGCGTTAGGCGTCGCAACTTTGGTGGCATGTTGGGTCAGCGTTGGCCGCATATCCAGCGTTGATGCATGGACTCCGTATCTGGCCCTTCCCCTTTTTATTCTTTTTTGCTTCGCGGCACTAGGCGTGACCGAACGTGATCGACCTTCAATGTGGGTGTTATGGGTTTCGAGCGCAGTGGTCGTTCAGGTTCACGTCGGCTATCTACCCATCGTTGGACTAGTCGGTCTTGTCGCTTGCATTGTTTTCTGGTGGACAGGTGGCAACCAGCGATCAATTACTCGTCCAATCGCTACCGCCGTGTTGTTGTTCTCGCCATATCTCTTTCACCTTCGACAAGCGGTGCGAAATTTGGGCGACCTTGCGCAATATTTCGTGACAACCGACGAACCTTCAATTGGGTTGGCTCGGGCTCTGCGGGTGACGTCTTTTGAAATGAGTCCCCAGGCTTCATGGCTAGCGGGACCGTCCGAGGTCGGACTCGTGGGTGAAGCTCCGCCGAGTTCGATCACTTGGTTCGTCGCTGTTGTACTTGGACTGTTGGCGATGACGCTGTGGGTGTGGCGTTCACCTGAGAATTCTCCGCGGCACAAATATTTGTATTCAGCTCCATTGGTGTGGACGATGTTGGTGGCTGGCACGTTGGCAGTGGCGCAAGTACGGGGCTATCTCTTTCCGTATGTCGTCTTATGGCGTTCGGTCATTGTCATCTTTGTGTTGGCGTGGATCATGGGAGTCGCGCTTGCGAACACCACTAAGTTCAGACAGCCGATGATCACAGTTGTGGCAATGGGACTTTTCGCTCTGAATATCGGTGGCGCTGTCTTGCCAGCGACCGACTACCAGACTGTTACATCAGATGCCGACAACGTACATGTGGCATTGAAACAGGCCGCCGAATTTCATGATGCCTTATCTTCAGATGGCCCCATCTTGTTGAGGCTTGGTGATGGGGGGCTCGTTGGTTTGTATCCGGCTCTTGTTTACGACTTTGAAGAACGCGGAATTGCAAGCGGTATTGAACCCGGCACTGAATGGGTATTTGGCGATCGAGTATTGAACGAATCAGCATCAACTGTCTGGTTCGTGTGTGACACCGGGACAGCATTTTCGTTGTTGGCAGCCCAACCTGAAGCACAAGTGGTCAGTTTGATCACCCCGTTTGACGACCTTGATGAAATAACCGTGCGCGAACTGCAGGTGCGATTGGCAAACCAGTTGCGCGAGGTGGGTCACGAAGAGTTTTTCAGCGCGCTTGAATCTCCATTGGTCTCATTTGCCCTACAAGGGATTGACGTTGACCAAGGTGTGGCCGCCGAATTGGCTAAATACAACGCTTCCACACCCGAACCAGGTTTCCGATTTGGAGTCGTGGCTTTCCCGGCTGACTCGGTCCCCAAACTGTGGTGGTCTTTAAACGCTTTTTCATAGTTGTGGTGTTTTACCAAAATTCGTTTTCACACCTGTTGACACAGCAGACTTAAGGCACAGAACAATTTTGGGAGACACCATGTTTAACGCAGTCATTGTCGATGCCATTCGCACACCGCTCGGTCGCCGTAACGGCAAATTGAAAGATTGGCACCCAGTTGACCTCATGGCCGAAACGATGAACGCTCTTGTCGAGCGCACAGGTATTGATCCCGGCATCATCGACGACGTCGTGATGGGTTGCGTCATGCAGACCGGAGAGCAGTCAACCAACATTGGTCGCAACGCAGTGTTGGCTGCTGGTTGGCCTGAAAGTGTTCCGGGTACCACGATTGATCGTCAGTGTGGTTCATCGCAACAGGCTGCACACTTCGCTGCACAAGGCGTCATGGCTGGCGCATATGACGTGGTTGTCGCTGCTGGTGTTGAAGTGATGACTCGTGTTCCGATGGGCGCTTCGATGGCCGATGGCAAGTACGGCTGGCCATTTGGTCCGATGGTGAGTGCTCGCTATCAGCCACAAGGTGGACTTGTTCCTCAGGGTGTATCAGCTGAAATGATTGCTGATAAGTGGGGCATTAGTCGTGAGGATATGGACCGTTTTGGTGTGCAGTCGCAATCGCGTGCCGCACGTGCCACAGCTGAAGGTCGCTTCGAACGTGAAATCTTGCCGATCAAAGATGCCGAAGGCAACTTGATGACCAAGGACGAGGGTTTGCGTGAAACCACCATGGAAAGCCTCGCAAAATTGAAGACAGCTTTCCGCCCCGAAGACGAAGGTGGTCGAGTGACTGCCGGCAACTCGTCGCAAATTACTGACGGTGCAGCAGCACTGCTGATCATGAGCGAAGAAAAGTGCCGTGCACTAGGACTCACACCTCGTGCTCGTTTCGTGAACTTCTCGTTGGCAGGCGATGATCCGCGCTACATGTTGACTGCACCAATTCCGGCGACTCGTAAGGTTCTTGAGCGCGCCAAGTTGTCGATGTCTGATATCGACATTGTTGAAATCAACGAAGCATTTGCCTCGGTTGTTTTGGCCTGGGAAAAGGAATTCCATCCCAATATGGACATCGTGAACCCCAATGGTGGAGCAATTGCATTGGGTCATCCGCTCGGATGTTCAGGCGCACGATTGATGACCACGTTGCTCAACGAACTCGAGCGCACGGGTGGTCGTTATGGTCTGCAGACCATGTGCGAAGGCGGTGGCATGGCCAATGCCACCATCATCGAACGCCTTGGCTGATTGTTGATGGTGCAGATTGCCATGCTGGCTATCGATTTCGCGGGAGTGATCTGGTTTCTCGGAGCCGTTTTCATATTCTTCTTTGTGTGGCGCGTGGGCGTGGGATTGCTGCGAAGTATGACCACGCCATTGCCCGAACCACCTCCCGAGGGCGAACTACGTAAAGTCAACGTGCGCTACCGATGCAGTTTGTGTGGGGTCGAAATTCGGATGACGATGGCCCCAGAACAAGACCCGGTCCCGCCCCGGCACTGTATGGAAGACATGGACTTCATCGCGCCCGTTGAGTGATTCATTGCGAGTTACATGGCAATTGCCAGGTAAATCGCAAGTTACATCGGTGTGACTATCCCCTGCTTTATCCACAGGCTGGGGAAATGAATTCTGGAATGAAAAGACCTGCTCAGAGCAGCCGATTTCACCCGTGTAGGTCGTTAATGGTATTTGGTGGCGGTGAACAGACCACCCAGAATACATCCGAGGCCGAGCACCAAGTAATAGTTACTACGGCCACCAGGAACGGCGCCCAAGTAGTACAGCAAGATGATGAGCGCACCCAGAATGAAGAGGGTGAACATCAAGATCGGGACCCAACGGGGACTGACTTTGACGTACTGCGGAATTGGCGGGGTATAGCGAGTCGATGCCGCCACCCCGTGCTCGTTGTGAGTTGGGGTTCCGGGACGGGACTCGCCGGGGCGAGTGCCCTTAGGAGTCGTGCGTCCGCTTGTTTTCCGTTTCGGAGGTGCCACGAGAGACGAGTGTACGCGCTCAAATGTCGTGCTCCCACACCGACTGACAGGTTTTGCTGGCAGGCTATGGGGGTGACTCGGGTACTTGTTCTAGATAGTTACGACAGTTTTGTGTACAACTTGGTCCAATATTTGGGCGAGTTGGGTGCCGAGCCATTGGTCTATCGCAATGATGACCTGACCCTCGACGAAGCCCTTGCGCTTGATGTTGACGGAGTGCTGTTATCGCCCGGACCTGGTCGTCCCGAAGACGCCGGAATCATCTGCGAGGCAATTGTGCCCTTCGCTGAAAAGGGCGTTCCGGTTTTTGGAGTGTGTCTAGGCCATCAAGCAATTGGTCATGTGTTTGGCGGTCAGGTCATTCGTGCACCTCAATTGATGCACGGCAAAACCAGTGAAGTGAATCATCGCAATGTTGGTGTCTTCACTGGCGTGACTAACCCAGTAACGGCAACTCGTTATCACTCGCTGGTTATTGAGCCATCGTCGATGCCTGATTGTCTTGAAGTGACAGCGTCAACTGCCGACGGAATCGTGATGGGTGTGCGACATAAGAAGATGCCCATTGAAGGTGTGCAGTTTCATCCCGAAAGTATTTTGACTGGTTCGGGTCACGATATGTTGCGCAACTTTTTGCACAACTGCAAATAAGTTTCTGCCACTGATTACGGCGTAGCAGGAGGTGTTGACGTCGTCGTTCCTGGCATTGTTGTGGCTGGAGCAGCCGTCGTAGTAGGAGCGACCGTCGTTGTTGCCGCAATCGCCTTACCAACTTTGAGAAGCACTTGACTTCCGGGCGTTGACTGCACATTCATATTTGGGTCTTGCGCGATAACGCGACCGTCGTTGGCATTGCCAGTGGCCACCTCAATGTATTCAACCTTCACAATGAAACCAGACGATGTGAGCTTGGCCCGAGCTTGCGCTTCGGTGAGACCTGAAACCAACGGAACCGCAACTGTTGCTTGACCTGTAGAGACATAAATGGTGACTGACGCACCCTTGGTGGTATCGGCACCGATAGTTGGACTGGTGCGGGTAACTCGACCCGATTCAACAGTGGCGCTTGCTTCTTCAACAACAGTGATTAAGAACTTGAATGGATCGCCCTCAAGAACTGAACGAGCGGCTTGTGAAGTTTGGCCTTGAACATTTGGAATTTGAACTACACCGCTGCCTTGACTGACGAAAAGGTCGATCGTTGCTCCACCCAATACTTGTTCACCAGCTTTAGGAACTGAAGCGATGATGGTGTCGGCTGGGGCCGTGGGATCATTTTGCGGAGTAACGACTCCAATGGTCAATCCGAGATTGAGCAAAGCCGCGCGCGCTTGATCAATGGTCATGCCAGTCAAATTTGGCACGGCCATTGGTGCGTTTGAAGGGTTGTAGACAATAGTGACTGTCTCGCCCTCTTTGATTTCTTCGCCAGGTAATGGAACTTGTTTCCACACCACATTGGTATCAACAGTTGTGGTTTCTTCGGCGACAGGAACAACTTCAAAACCTAGGTTTTTGAGGGTTGTGACCGCATCCTCAAGAACTTGATTGGTGACATCAGGGACAGCGATGGTTGGAGCGGCAGTTGAACCGCCAGACAATGCCAGGAATGCAACTACTGCGCCGATAATCAACAGAACAGTTGCCGAGATTGCGCCGATAACAATGGCGGTGCGCTTGCGCTGTAAATCATCGGTCGGAACAACCGCGTTACTTGCGGTGTAACCAGGCGGCATATCGGGATTGGCAT
This sequence comes from Bifidobacterium breve, assembly GCA_943325425.2. Classification (GTDB taxonomy): domain Bacteria; phylum Actinomycetota; class Acidimicrobiia; order Acidimicrobiales; family Ilumatobacteraceae; genus Casp-actino8. The sequence goes on from CALPPJ020000058.1 coordinate 6,690, forward strand.
TGATTGTGGTGCGTGGCAATGCAGTTGTTGCCTGGGCACTTGGAATAACGGTTGTGGCTGCCGCGAGATCGTCGGGGCCACCGACTATCGGCCCAGTGGGAATCACTGTTGTTGGTGCTGCAGTACCCATAGGGGTGGGATCGCCATTGCGACGGTTAATAGCATCGGCTAAAGCTTGCACCGGAATTCCGTCACGGAATCGACGGAGATCATCGCGAACAGCCTCGGCAGTTGCGTAACGAAGATCGGGATCTTTGGCGAGTAGTCGAGCAACGATTGCTTCAAACGCTCGCGGAACATCAGAGGCAAGTTGATTGAGTGGCTGTGGTGCTTCGTGAACTTGCTTGTAGGCGATTGATACGGGATTGTCACCCGAGAATGGAACGCGTCCTCCAACCATTTCGTACAGCACAATGCCGAGTGAATAGAGATCGCTGCGCGGATCGGGTTGACCACCCTGCGCTTGTTCGGGCGACAGGTACGCGGCCGTTCCCATCACTGCACCGACTTGAGTCAAGTTACTGTCGGCTGCACTACCAAGCGCACGAGCGATACCGAAGTCGGCGACCTTCAGTTGTCCGTTTGAACCAATGAGAATGTTGCCAGGCTTAATGTCGCGGTGAACAACATTGCCGCGATGAGCAAATGACAGAGCTGCGGCAACTTCAATGCCAACTTCGGCAGCTTTCATCGCTGTGATCTGACCAACATCGTGAAGAGCTTCGGCCAACGTACGACCTGGCACATATTCCAT
>CALPPJ020000059.1 GCA_943325425.2 Bifidobacterium breve
ACTAAAGGCTTTGTACCTTCGCCCCGCCAACGCGCACCCATGTCTTCGTTCTTAATGCGCTGTTGCAACATGACGATTCCTTCGAGCAATGCTTCAGGACGCGGCGGGCATCCGGGAACGTACACATCGACAGGAATGATTTGGTCAACACCCTTAGTTACTGAGTAACTGTCCCAATACGGTCCGCCACTATTGGCGCATGAACCCATTGAGATGACGTACTTCGGATCGGGCATTTGTTCGTACAAACGCTTGATAGCCGGAGCCATTTTGTCAGTGACGGTTCCGGAGATCACCACAAGGTCGGCCTGACGCGGACTTGCGGGAAGCGGAATCACACCAAGACGCATCACGTCATATCGCGGGGATGCAAAAGCAGCGCCCATCTCGATGGCGCAACACGCAAGGCCCCACTGATACACCCAAAGGGAGTACGAACGACCCATGTTTAGTAATGAATTCAGCGGCTTTGGCAGCCGCCCGCGGTCAACGAGACCCATGTGACTCCTTGTCCATTACACCCAGCGAAGGACACCCTTGCGCCAGGCGTAGACGAGACCCAATAACAACACACCCACAAACACACCCATTTCAACCAAACCGAAACCGGCGTAGCGTTCGAGCTGAGTGGCCCACGGGAAAATAAACACCGCTTCAACGTCAAACACGACGAAGAGAAGTGCGAACACGTAGTAACGAATCTGACTTTGCGACCAACCTTCGCCAACGGGATCAACACCGCTTTCGTAGGTCAGCAACTTTTCACGCGTCGGGTTTGATGGGCGGATCAAAACGGCAATGCCCAAAAGCAAAGACGCCAAAAGAAGGGCGATCAACCCGAACCAAAATACGACGAGGTAGGACCTCAAGAACTCTGACATCGCCGAAGACGCTACTACGGGCGACCCAACCACTCCTAACTTCTCTACCTGCATATGGCTGGAAGTTCAGTCACGCCCGAGCGGGTTGGCTTGCGGCTGAAGCGACTGACTCCACGAACCAGTCGACGATTTGGTCGCTGTTTTTACGACTCACACCCACATTGGCGCGGGTATCGGCCATCACTTTTTCGGCGGTGAGACCCAAACGGCTCAATTCTTCGGCTCCCCCACCTGACGTCCAGCGAGCCAACATTGACTCGGTGGCCTCAGGGTGAAACTGGCTGGCAAAGGTGCGACCACCCACAATGGCCTGCGGGCCCGACTCACTGTGGGCCAATTGGGTGAATTCGGCGGGCTTTTCAAAGACGTCAAAATGCCACTGCAACCATGGTCCTACGGCTATGACCTGCGGAAATGTCGTTTCGACTTGATGCCAACCCACTTCGGGACGGGTCGCTCGATGAACCCGACCACCTAACGCATGGGCCACAATCTGCGAGCCAAAACAGATACCAAATATCGGAATTCCGGCCCCGTGAGCTGCTTTGACCAGGGCGCTTTCGGCGGCAACCTCGCCCGAAATGTGGTCCCAATAGACGCTCCACTCTGATCCGAGCAGCAAAATGAGGTCGTGACCAGCCATTTCGGGCCATTCGGCAGGGTATTCGCGATGGGCCTCCGAGAAGGCAAAACCGTGGTGGCGGAACCGTTCTCCCACGAACCCTGGATCAGCATCATTCGAATTGGCAACCACGAGGGCACGCATCTTCTCCACGATAAGGCGATGGGGCTGAGTATGGTGAGTCATGCATGTCACTGACTGAAATTTCTGCTGCAGATATCACCCGAGCCCAGGCCGCCGGTGCTGGGGTCGTGAAGCACACCCCCGTCACTGCCTCAGCGGCTCTGAGCGATACGACGGGCGGCGACATCGTGCTCAAGGCCGAGAACATGCAACGGACCGGAAGTTTCAAAATCCGTGGGGCAATGAACAAACTCGCTTCTCTTGGAGAGTTGGCCAAAACCGGAGTCACCGCAGGAAGCGCCGGCAACCATGCCCAAGCATTGGCGTTCGCAGCCCGCAGCTTTGGAGTGCCATGTGAAATATTCGTTCCGAAGAATGCACCGATCGCCAAAATCGCGGCATGCCGTGCCTACGGTGCAACAGTTGTCGAAGGCGGAGACTCACTTGATGAAGCGGTGGCTGCTGCACGTGCTCGCGCCACCGAAAAGGGGATGCAGTTTTGCCATCCTTACGACGACGCAGTTGTTGTTGCGGGACAAGCAACTCTCGGACTTGAACTCGTCATCGATATTCCAAACTTGCGCCGAGTCATTGTTCCCTTAGGAGGTGGCGGGCTTGCAAGTGGTGTTGCAATCGCCGTTAAACAACATGATCCAACAATCAAGGTGATTGGTGTTCAAGTTGAAGCATGCGCGCCGTACGCGAATAGCGTTCCCCCAACTGGTCCGGTACTTACATTGGCCGACGGAATTGCGGTAAAGAAACCTGGTGAGATCACACGACCATTGATCGAAAAATGGCTTGACGACATTGTTGTTGTTGATGAAGATGCCGTCGCTGATGCAATGGTGTTGTTAATGGAGCGATCAAAGTTATATGTCGAAGGTGGTGGTGCAGTTGGCGTGTCGGCTTTGTTGAGCGAACGTGCCGCACCATCTCGTCATGGCACAACCTGTGTTGTGTTGTCGGGCGGCAATGTTGATCTTGGTGTGGTTCCCGGACTCATTCGTCGATTTGAAACTCAAGCTGGCCGCCGACTCATTGTGTTTGTCAAAGTCAGTGATCGCCCTGGTGGACTTGCGAAGTTGCTGACAATCTTTGCGGAAGTTGGAGCAAGTGTGATCGATATTGATCACGTGCGCGATGGTGTTGATTTACATGTACGCGAAACTGGAGTCAATGCAGTACTTGAAGTTCGCGGTCCTGATCATGCCGAATTATTGATTGACACTGTTCGTAACGCCGGCTACGAGATCAACGCCTTGTGATTCTGGTGCAGAATTGTTGCGGAATGCGAAACAATTCTGCACCAGAAGCACAATGGATTATGACTTCCAGAAGATGGTTTTGAGTTCGCTGTAGTGATCCATTGCGGTCATTGATAGTTCGCGGCCGATTCCACTTTGTTTGAAACCACCAAACGGCGTCGAGAATCGCACCGACGAATTCGAATTGACGCTCAGTGTTCCACCTTCAAGTCGACGTGCTACTCGCATCGCACGTTCCGCATCGCGGGTCCACACCGATCCTGATAATCCGTACTCGGTGTCATTGGCCATGTGCAACACATCATTTTCATCAGTAAACGGAATGATGGTGGCAATGGGTCCAAAGATTTCTTCAGTACATATTCGACTCAGCGGGTCGGCTGGAGCAATGATCGTGCACGGAAACCAATAACCATTGCCGGTTGGCGCAATACCCGTCCAAGTTGGCGTGACACCTTCAAGATACGACGACACTCGATCGTGATGCGCTCGCGTAAACAATGGTCCCATTGATGTTTTGGGATCCATCGGATCGCCCACCACTATCTTTTGCGTTTCAGCAACCATCAAATGAACGAACTCATCAAAGATTGGTCGCTGCACGAAGATTCGTGAGCGAGCACAACAATCTTGACCACTGTTGTCAAAAACTGCACCTGGGGCAGAAGCGGCAACTGTTTCAATATCTGCATCGGCGAAAATGATGTTGGCACTCTTTCCACCAAGTTCAAGCGTTACGCGTTTCATCTGATCGGCACAGCCAGCCATGATTCGCTTACCTACTGCAGTACTTCCGGTGAAACCAATCTTGCGGACAAGCGGATGTTCGATCAATCGCCAACCAGCTTCATGGCCAGTACCAACAACAACTTGCACGACGCCTTCAGGAATTCCGGCTTCTAAGGCCAATTCACCAAGTCTCATCGCGCTCAACGGTGTCGTTTCTGCTGGCTTCAAAATCACAGTATTGCCACAAGCCAACGCTGGCCCAAGTTTCCAACACGCAATCAACAACGGAAAGTTCCAAGGCACGATGAGACCAACAACACCGAGCGGTTCGTGAAAAGTCATCGTCACTCCACCAGCAACTGGATACGTGTGACCAAGATGTTTGTCAACTGCGCCGGCATAGTAATGAATCACTTCAGCCGCAGTGTTCGCACACCACAGACTTGAACCAATAGGCATCCCCATATTGCGAGTATCAAGTTCGGCAAGTTCTTGGGCGTGAGCCGCAATGGTGTCGGCGAATCGACGCATAAGTTTGGCGCGATCGTTTGGCGCCATATCTCGCCATGCGGGCAACACAGCATGGGCACGTGCGACTGCCTGATCAACATCATGCACCGTTGCTAACGGAACTTCTTGTATCACCGAGTCGTCGGCAGGGTTACGTAACGTGATTGAACGATCGGACATATTGTCCACTCTATGCTTCGGCGACAAAACCTTTAAATGCCTTCATGTATTCAACGAATCCGTCGGACAGGCCTTCGGCTCGTAGATCTTCAGGAGCAATCGGCATAGCACGCATAGTGAAGTCGGGATTGGCACCAGCCAAGCGTGCAAAGTCATGATGGGCGATAGCAGCTCGGCCAATGACCGCGAAATCAGCTCCGTTATCAACAGCCCACTGTGCGTCGGCCGCCGAATAGATCTTTCCGGCAACACCTAGTCGCGTATTTCCTCGATCGGCTCCACCAAAAATCTCCATCAGTGTCTTGCCAGCGAAGTCTGCATCTACGGCATCTTTACGAACGTCCCACATTGACATATCAATGAAATCAAGTTTCTTTGAATCAACCAGCCAACCGAAGAGTTCAAGCATCTCCGAGGTCTTCAAACCAAAACGCTCTGGCGAAAGTCGTACGGACAAGTTCAATGAGTCGCGACAGTCGCGACGAATACCGTCGATAATCGCCAACAAAAATCCGGCTCGGTTATCAAGACTTCCACCGAATTCATCAGTACGTTGATTGATCTCTGGTGACAAGAATTGGCCGATCAAATACCCATGCGCCCCATGAAGTTCAACTCCCTCAAATCCAGCCTTCTCACAACGAACTGCCGCGTCAACAAAAGCGTTAATGGTCTCGTAGACCTCGGCGTTGGTCATTGCTTGAGCGCCGGTTGAAGCGTCATCGGATGGGCACATTGGGGCGCGACCGATGAGATCGGCTGGCGATTTTTGTCCAGCATGATGTAACTGCACAATTGACAAGCTTCCTTGAGATTTGATATCCCGAGCCAGACGCTTGAGTCCAGGGATGTGTTCATCGCCAAATGTTGCCAATTGTCCAGCGAATCCCTGTCCAGTTTTCTGAACATGCGCGGCGCAGGTCATTGTTAACCCAAAACCACCTTGAGCCCGCATAGTGAGCCAGTGATGTTCTTCATTTGAAAGTGTGCCGTCGGCATGACTTTGCTGGTTGGTCAATGGTGCCAACATAAAGCGGTTGGACATTTTTGTACCACTGGCAAAGGACACTGAATCAAGCAACGAAGTCATCTTTCTATCTTTACCGCTGGCACGGCTGGCAGAATGATTATGTGAAGAATCCTGTGGTTTTAATTGTTGGTCGCGAAATTACTGAACCCACTAGCGTACGTGGACCCACCTTTGGTATCGGGCGCACATATGCTCATGCCATCACTCGGGCTGGTGGAATACCGATCATTTTGCCACCAATCATTGATCTCCATGACCAACTTGAGACGTTGTTGTCACGATGCGACGCCATTGTGTTGCACGGTGGTGGAGATATCGACCCGAAACATTACGGACAATCGCCAACCACGTCAGCGTTATACGGCATCAATGCCAATCATGATGAAATTGAAATCGCAGTTGCACGTCATGCGCTAGCCGAAGATATCCCGATGCTTGCAATCTGTCGTGGATTACAAGTAGTGAATGTTGCTCATGGCGGATCTTTGATTCAAGATCTCGGAACCGAAGACCATCGCCAGAAGTATCACTCGGTCGATCTCATACCTGATTCAAAACTCGCTCGAGCAGTTGGTGCATCGCGAGCTGAGGCTTGCCACTCATTTCATCATCAAGCAGTTGACGTTGTCGGTCATGGGTTTGTCGTGGTGGGCACCGCGTCTGACGGAACGATTGAAGCCATTGAAAGCACGACTGCAACCTGGTGTGTCGCCGTGCAGTGGCACCCTGAAGATTCAGCAGCAACTGACCAACAGCAGCAAAATATTTTTGACACTTTGATCAAAGTAAGTAAGTAGCTTTTGGCGCTATTGATGCGCTGGGCAGTACGACTTGTGGAAACACCAGTCGCATAGTTTGGTTTTATTACATGCAAACTTCTCGGTCGCACACGCCTGATCAATTGCTTCTTTTGTTTCCACAATCACTCCACGAGCGACAGCAAGTTTCACAGGCGTCACCGAAATTTCGTGATTCGCGCTGTGCTTCAGATACAGCAACTGCAACTTGGACGTTTCTTCTTGATCGGCCGATTCAAACATGAGTGCATAGGCCAAAAGCTGAAAGTACTTTTCGTCTTCTGACTTAAACTTCGGATTAGGTATTGCTCCGGTTTTGTAATCACTAATGATGAGTTTCCCGTCGTCGTCGTCATAGAGAAAACGATCAACGTAACCCTTCATACGAACGCCATCCACATCTGTAAAGAGTTCGTATTCCATATTGATGAGTTCAGTTTGTTGTGGATCTTCAATTTTCCACAAATTAGTCATGCACTCAAACGCAGTCTTTTTGAAGTCAATGATTGAACCCATTGGCTTTTCGAGTGCTGTCACTTGGGCTTCCCATTCGCTGGTATTCCAGCGTTCGGTGGCCATTGCCTTCACTGCTTCAACAGTTCGTGCCTCAGCATCAAGTTGATAGAAGTGTTCAAGCACCTCGTGGACGAAGGTGCCGATATGGGTATGCCAAGTTGGCGGTTCGACAATTCTGTCGATACGCGAAAACTTAAATTTCATCGGACATTCGCGATACGTCGTGATGGACGATGGCGACAGATACTCCGGCGGTTCAAACATGTGTTCAGTCTGTCACTTGGCTGTGGCAGTTTTGGGGAGACCCCCACACTGAATTTAGTGAAGGGCTATTTTGCGATTTGCAAAGCTGCTTGCGAGGCGTCAATCAACCAGCTCGGCCAGACGCCAACGAGCAATGTGAAGAACGCTGAACCAGCCACCACAATTCCAGCGGTGAACGGAACCTGGATGGCTTCACGCTTATCGTCGCCCGACTCTTCGTCGCTCAACCACATGCTGATCATGATGCGCAAGTACAAGAGAGCTGCAATCACCGAAGCAACCATGGCAATAATTGCTATGGCATAACTCTGATTTGCCGCGGCGGCTTGAATGACTCCGAACTTGGCGATGAAGCCCGATGTCAGCGGCATTCCGGCCTGAGCTAACAAGAAAACCGTCATCGCGAGAGCAAGTGCAGGACGCTCTTTGCCAAGGCCACGGAACGAACCAATATCGCTGCCGTTGTCG
>CALPPJ020000060.1 GCA_943325425.2 Bifidobacterium breve
ATCACAATGGGCGAAAGTTGGTTGCCGGCTGCCTGCAAAGTCGCATGGGCGTAGCCGGCGTTCAAGACTTCGATGGCCACGTGATGGACCCCACTGCCGTGTTGAGCGAGGTAGGTGGCCACATCGGGGCCGGCTTGGGGGCCGACCAAGACCAAAGTGACGCCTCCGGCGCTCACAGCAGTGATGCCGGGGCACAAATTGGCGGGAGAACTCTCGTGAAAACCGAATTTTTGGGTGACGGCGGTCGTGGCCTGGGCGAGATCGGTGACGGCGATGACCACATGGTCAACTCGGCTCGAGACCGTGTCGATGGCCGAGCGGATGCCCTCGGGCGAGGCGGTCTTTTCGGGTGGGCCATCGGCGCGGCGACCAGCAATTTCGATGCGATGGGTCTCGCTGAGGACGACGCGCATGATGTCTTCGGCGAAATCGGGGTCGATTCCACGGTCGATGGCGTATTGCCGGCGGGTAGTCACGACATTCCGGACCCGATCGGGCTGAATGATGGGCGTATCGCTGTGTTCTTTGATACGGGCGACTTCGTGGCAGATATTGATACGTTCGGTCAGAACGTCCAAAAGTTGCCGATCAAGCTCGTCGATACGTTGACGCAGGGCCAAGAGTTCGGGCGACGGATCGGCGGACGACATCTAGGCAAAGGTACCAGTCACGAGCCTCGCCGACGTACTTGTTTCTTTGCACAACTCGCCAAGCCAGTGTTAGGGTACTTTGGTCTGACAATCAGACCCAAGTCACAGGCAGGGGGTTGTTGTGCCAATTCAGAGACTCAATCACGCGGTGCTCTATATCCGTGATGTCGCAACGACCAAGCGTTTTTATACCGAGGTCATGGGATTTGAAACCATGATTGAAGACTCCAATGGCCAGTACCTGTTCATGCGGGCGCCGTTGTCGGAAAACCATCATGACATCGCCTTTTTCGCTATTGGTCAAGGTGCGGGCCCAACCACTGCTGGTCGTTCGTCCGTTGGTATGTACCACATCGCTTGGGAAGTCGGCACGCTCGAAGAACTTGAGGAAATGCGCGTCAAACTCACTGCCGCTGGAGCGCTCATTGGCGCAAGCGACCACGGAGTGAATAAAAGCTTGTATTCACGTGATCCAGATGGACTCGAATTCGAAGTTATGTGGCTCGTTCCGCCCGAGCATTGGGGCGAGATGACACATCAAGCAATTGTTCAACCTCTTGATCTGCCCGGCGACCGCCGCCACTTCGCACAGTTTGGTTTGAAGTGACTCAGACAACTTTTGATCGAGTAGAACGACGCACTGTTGCAGTCGAAGTTCGAGAGCGACTCATTGAGGCAATTCGCAATGGCGAATTAATCGCCGGCACCGCTTTGCCGGCCGAGCGGGTTTTATGCGAGCAGTTCAATGTGGCCCGAACGTCCGTGCGTGAAGCCATCCAAGGTCTGGCAACTGCGGGTTTCATTGAGCGTCGCGGTAACCGAGCTTTCGTTGTTGAAGTTGTACCGGGACTCGAGCTAGTACTTGATTCGCGTAAAGCGACCGTGCGTAACTTGTTTGAAGTTCGTCGCGTCATTGAACCAGCGATGGCTGGTCTCGTAGCGCTTCGTGCATCCGAGCAAGTGCGACGTGAAATTGCCGATCTTGCATCGCGTCGGGCTAGCGGCATCGATGAATTCCGTTTGATTGATCGTCAGTTTCACCAGATGATTGCCTCGGCGTGCGACAACCCGGTGTTGAGTGAGGTTTACTCAAAAGCACTGGCATCGTTGTTTAACTCCGAAGAGTTTGCTTCGTTGCTTTACGCCGAAAACAACAAAGAAGAAGTCTCAAATATTGTCGAATCTTCATCGCATGCTCACGTCGAAATTGCTGAAGCTTTGCTCGCCGGAGATCAGGCCCGCACCGAAAAGGCAGTCGCGGCTCACTTGCGCGATGTTGAGGCGCGAATGTTGGAGCGTTTGACATGAAAAGTTTTCCAGCACATCAATGGGTAGGTAATTCGCAGTTCTATCAAGCAGTCCGTGACGACCTGAGTGAGATGAAAAAATGAGTTTCAACAATCAATATTGCTACTTCTTTGAAGAAGAAGAATTCAAAGAAACTAATCGTGAAGGCTTTCGCCGACGAGTTATCACTGGTGAAAATACGCAACTCTGGTTCTGGCGCATCCGAGGCGGAAGTACCGGCTCTTTTATGCACAATCATGTTGAGAACGAGCAGTTGGGCATCATCATGCGCGGCAAACTTGATTTTCGTATTGGCGACAAAGAATCAGCCGAACGGGTTGTCCTAGGCGAAGGTGAGGTCTACTTGGCCCCGAAATCAGTGTGGCATGGCGACAGTCTTTTCATAGGTGATGAAGAACTCAATGAAGTGTGGATCCTTGATGTTTTCTCGCCCCCGCGAACAGACATCTGAATAAGTTTTTAACAACAACATCGTAAATATTGGAGGAAGAAAATGACAGTTGCTGATTGGCGATTGGCTGTAGATATCGGTGGAACATTCACCGACGTAGTTCTCATGGATCGTGCGTCAGGCCGTGTCGTGGTTGATAAAACCTTGACGACCCCCTCGGCCCCGCTCGACGGCGTACGCACTGGCGTGCGCCAACTTTTAGCTAAGGCTGGAGTCACTCCGAGTGACATCACGGCTCCGATTGTGCACGCCACGACGCTCATTACGAATGCATTGATTGAAGGTAAAGTCGGTCGCGCTGGTTTAGTGACAACCACTGGCTTTGGCGACACCTTGCTCATTCGTGACGAGCATCGCTACGACATGTACGACTTGCAGATCGAATTCCCGGCACCGCCGATTCCTCGCGAGCGCATTAGCGAAATTAGTGAGCGCACAAATGCCAAAGGTCTCGTTGTCGAAACTCCTACGGCTGCTGATCTCAAGCGCATCGCTGACGAATTGCGCGCACAGAATGTTGAGTCAGTCGGAATCTGCCTCATTAACAGCTATGCGAACCCAGCAAATGAGCGAGCAATTGCTGATTATTTGCGCGTTGAACTAGGTGTGCCAGTGTGCATCTCAAGTGAGGTGTCACCGCAGATTCGCGAGTACCCACGCATGATCACCACAGCGTGTAATGCCGCCACCATGCCCGTCATTGGGCCGTACCTCGACGAACTCACTAAGTGGTTGGCCGCTGAAGGCTTCGGTGGATCAGTCTTGATGATGTTGTCAAACGGTGGAGTTGTGTCAACTGACGACGCCGCTCGTACACCAATTCGATTGGTTGAATCTGGTCCGGCAGCAGGTGCCCTTGCTGGTAGTTGGTTCGCTCGTCGCCTCGGCGAAGATCGCTTGATGTGTTTTGACATGGGCGGCACCACCGCCAAGTCATGTCTCATCGTTGACGGAGAACCAGAACTTACGAACACCTTCGAAGTCGCACGTATCTATCGCTTCAAAAAAGGTTCAGGTTTTCCTGTTTCGGTCCCTTCCGTTGACCTCGTTGAAATTGGTGCAGGTGGCGGAAGCCAGGCCTGGGTTGACGATCTTGGTTTGTTGAAGGTTGGACCCGAGTCAACTGGTGCGATGCCCGGTCCCGCGTGTTACGGACGTGGCGGCACTCATGCTGCAGTGACTGACAGTGACTTGGCTCTTGGCATGCTTGACGCCGAGTTCTTCTTGGGTGGCGACATGCCGCTCGATCTTGCTGCATCACAGGCCGCACTTGGCCGTATTGCCGACAAGTTGAAGTTGCCAGTTGGCGACACTGCTGCTGGTGTTCATGAGTTGGTCAACCAAAACATGGCTGCATCATCACGTATGCATGCAGTTGAACTTGGTGCCGATCTTCGAGGCGTCACGCTTTTGGCGTTTGGTGGTGCTGGTCCCGTGCATGCTTGCGGCGTTGCTGAACTTCTTGAATCACCGCGCGTTATTTTCCCCGTCAACGCGAGTGTGTTGTCGGCGCTCGGAACCTTGGTGTCGCCAGTTCGTATTGACTTGGCACGCAGCATGGTGCGACCCATCAAAGGCATTGATGAAGCCGAACGTGACGCTTTGTTGAGCGAACTACGTGAAGAAGGTCATCGTGTTTTGATTGCTGCTGGAGCAGATCCGGCATCGGTGACATTCCGATATGGAGTTGATGCTCGTTACATCGGTCAAGGAAATGAAATCACGATTTGGATGGGTGAAGGAAACGCGTTCCCTGGCAACACCCTTGACATCGTGAATTCTTTTGAGACCGATTACCGCCGCATCTACGGACTCACGATTCCGGATGTTGGTGTTGAAGCGGTGACATGGCGTCTATCTGCTTATGCCAAGGCTGAAGAGTTTGAGCCGTTGGTTGAACTCTCCGACAAGCCTGGTGCTCCTCATGGAACACGTGCGGTGCGCTTTACTCGTCAGGGCGAACCGATCATGACGCCGGTGTATCGCCGCTCAGATATCGGTCGTGGTCAAGTCATTGAAGGCCCAGTCATTATTGAAGAACGTGAAACAACTGCCGTGATTCGTCCGAACTGGACAGTCACCCTTGGCAACGATGGCTCAGTCATCGCCGACCGGAAAGTGAAGTGACCAAGATGGCCCGTACTTTTGATCCCATCGAACTTGAAGTGTTGTGGCAGAGCCTGATTGCCACAGTGAATGAGCAAGCGCGTGCGTTGCAGCGTGCAGCGTTCTCGCCAATCGTGCGTGAAGCTGGCGACTTAGCAAATGCCGTATTTGATAAGCGTGGTCGCATGGTTGCCCAAGCTGTGACCGGAACTCCTGGTCACATCAACTCACTGGCACGTGCCGTTGGGGCAATCCTTGATGATTACCCCATCAGCAGCTTGAAGCCAGGCGACATCATCGTCACCAACGATCCTTACAAGACAGCCGGTCAGTTGCTTGACGTGACCGTGATGTGTCCCGTGTGGAAGAACGATGAAATCATCGCCTTCTTTGGTTCAACAATTCACCACACCGATGTGGGTGGATACGGAATCGGCGCTGGCGCCCGTGACGTTTTTGAAGAAGGTCTCTGGATTCCGATTTGTCGTTTGATGATCGGCGGCGAACGTAATCACGATGTTTGGAAGTTCATCTTGTCGAACGTGCGTCAACCCGACCATATGGCAGGAGACTTGCAGGCACAGATGGCATCTGGCGAGGTCGGTGCCCGTCGTTTGTTGGCCTTGTGCGAACAGCACGATCTTGATGACATCGAAGAACTCAGCGATGAAATCATTACTCGTAGTGATGCAGCAACTCGCGCCGCAATTCGCGAACTGCCTGCAGGCACCTACGAGGCAAGTGCAGAACTCGACTTGGCCGACGGCAGTCGCATTCATATTGCGTGTGCCATCACTGTTGATACTGACAAAGGTGAAATCTTGGTTGACTACGAAGGTTCGTCGGGTGCAAGCCCGTACGGAATCAACGTGGTTCGCAACTACACCCACGCCTACACAACCTTTGCGGTACGCGCAGTATTGAACCCCGACCTGCCAAACAACTATGGCAGCTTGGCCCCAATTTTGGTTGAAGCCCCCGTCGGTTCAATCGTGAACGCGGTGTCTCCGCAGCCTTGTACGGCACGACACGTTGTTGGCATGTTCTTGCCGAATGCATTACTCAAGGCCTTGGCGCAGATTCGTCCAATGCAAGCAATGGCTGAAGGCGCTGGCGCAGTGTGGACTATGCAGGTCAGCGGTACCTACGACGATGGCAGCCCGTTCATCACATCAATGTTCACCTATGCCGGTGGTGTTGGTGCTCGCGCTACCAAGAATGGTTTGTCGGCTTGTTCATATCCAACTGGCGTGTCAGCAGTTCCGGTGGAAGTTGTTGAAGCTTCGGCTCCCATTCGTTTCTTCCGCAAAGAATTGCGTCTCGGTTCGGGCGGTAAGGGCCACACCATGGGTGGACTTGGTCAGACCGTTGAGTTCACGGTGGATGCACCTAAGGGTTGGCAACTCAATGCTGTGACTTCTCGATTGGCAGTTCCACCGGAAGGAATCTTCGGAGGCGAAGCTGGCGAATCGGGCAACTTCACGGTCAACGATGAATCAGTACGTACTCAGGCTCGTGTCGCATTGAAGTCGGGCGATCGTGTTCGTCTCGACCTTCCAGGCGGCGGTGGCTACGGAGCAGTCGATAGCTGACGCATTTCGCGAGAGGTTGAGAAGTAACAACAGAGTTTGAGTAAATGGGGGAGGGGAAAATGACAATCAAAACTGATGGCACGTGTTTCGGCGATCTGTGGCGCGATGCAGTGGCAACGCGCTCAAACGCACCGTTCTTGGTCTTTGAAACTTCGTCTGGATCCTCTCACTCATGGACCTATGCCGAGTTTGATGATGTCGTCGCCCGTGCTGCCGCAAAGCTGACTGGTCTTGGGGTTGCTCAAGGCGACTCGGTCAATCTTGCGCTGACAAATTCGCCCGCCTTCGTCGCTCTATGGTTGGCAAGTATTCGTCTTGGCGCGTGGATTGTTCCGAGTGATCCGCAATCACGAACCCAAGAATTGATTGAACATCAATCGCGAACGCATACCCGAGTTGGAGTGTGTTCAGTTCATCGTGAAGATGAATTCCGTGCCGCAGCTCGTTCAATTCCGGTCATCGTGATCGATGAGGACGATTGCGAATTGGCAGTTTTCGGAACAGAGAAGTTCACTGATTGGCCGATGCTCAACATTCACGATCGTGCATCGGTGATGTTTACATCAGGAACCACGGGTCGCCCTAAAGGTGTTGACATCAGTCAAGCCAACTACGCGTTTGCCGGACAAGTGATGGCTACAGCACGCGGACTCACCCCCGACGATCGTCAGTTAGTGGTGTTGCCACTGTTTCATGCCAATGCGCAGTACTACAGCTTTGCTTCGGCGATTGCCGTTGGTGCATCTGTTGCATTGATGAGCACCTTTAGTGCGACCCGCTTTTTACAACAAGCCAAGACTTACTCAGCGACTCATGCGAGTTTGTTCGCGGCGCCCATTCGCATGATCTTGGCGCGAGGCAATACACCAGTACCTGGTTTAGCCCTCAAACATTGTTGGTATGCAATGAACATTGCCGAACATCAATATGCCGAACTCGCGGAATTGCTGTCATGCCAGCCACGACAGTTATATGGGATGACCGAAACAATTCCTGCAGTACTCACTGACGAAGAAGCAGCGCCGCGTCCTGATTGCATGGGCTATGTCTCGCCCGGTTGCATTCTTGATGTTCAAGACGGCGAAGGTCGTTCAGTTGCCGTTGGTGAAATCGGTGAAATCGTTGTCGGTGGGACGCCTGGTGTCACCTTGTTCAGCGGATACCTCGATGATCCCGCCACGACGGCAAAGAGTTATCGCAAT
>CALPPJ020000061.1 GCA_943325425.2 Bifidobacterium breve
CCGGGGTTAACCCAGCACTGAAGCAATCGTTGAACCAGCACATTCGGGGGTTGCGTGACGATGGAATGACCGTGCTGTTCGTTGAGCACGACATGGATATGGTTCACGATATTTCTGACTGGGTCATTGTTATGGCCGAAGGTCGCATCATCGCTGAGGGAACCCCTGATGACATCTCATCAAATACTGCGGTGATCGATGCTTACTTAGGCACCCGTCAAGGTCAGTCGCTTTTGGAAGGTGAATGATGGAGAGTTCAATTGTCCTTCATGCTCAAGAATTGGTTGCTGGGTATATCCCCGAAGTCAATATTTTGAATGGATGCGATCTTGAGGTTCGTGCGGGCGAGTTTGTCGGCATTATCGGACCTAATGGAGCAGGGAAGTCAACGCTCCTGAAAGCCATCCTCGGTATGTGCAAGATCCGCTCAGGGTCAATCTCTCTGAATGGTCAAGACATCACTGGCCGCAAGGCTCATGAGTTGGTGCCGTTAGGAGTCGGGTACGTCCCGCAGACTAAGAACGTCTTTCCGAGCCTCACTGTGAAAGAGAATCTCGAAATGGGATGTTTCTTGAAGCCTTCAGTTTTCAAGGAACGTTTTGCGTACGTCGCCGAGATGTTTCCCAAGCTGGCCGATCGCTCCGCGCAACGAGCTGGCGCCTTATCGGGTGGTGAACGACAGATGGTCGCCATGGGACGAGCCTTGATGCTTGAGCCGAAAGTTCTACTTCTGGACGAACCATCAGCGGGACTTTCTCCGGCCCTACAAGACGAAGTATTCGTTCAATGCCGCACCATTAATGCTTCGGGTGTCGCAATCTTGATGGTTGAGCAAAACGCCCGACGCTGCTTACAGGTCGTGAATCGGGGATACGTGCTCGATCAAGGCCGCAATGCCTACACCGGCACCGGTCGTGAGTTACTCGGTGACCCCAATGTGATCGAGTTGTATCTCGGTACGTTGGCCAAAGCCACCGGCGGCTGAACACATTTTCTTGGTTTTTCTGGTGGCGAAAATCGCCTAAATTTCTGCAATTTTCGCCACCAGAAAATCAAAGCGAGAATAGAAAAGGCCCCCGGTTTCCCAGGGGCCTTTCCAGTTCACAACTAGTTCTTGTCGAACTAGTTACTGATCGAGTTGATCACTTACCAGCGTCGAAGTTTTCTCCGAGTGCGTTACCCATGTTGCCATCGGTTCCGTACCACATCTTGACCTTCGGGCCAATTCCGTTTTCAACGGCGGTACGCAAGATGCGGCTACCTTCGTCGAACGAAACCAACACGATGGCGTCAGGGTCAGCAGCGACAATTTCGCCAACTTCAGCGTCGAACGATGCTGCGGTCGGGTCGTATGCCTTGACACCCTTGACTTCAACACCAGCGGCCTCAAGAACGTCCTTCACGACTGCGGCAATACCATTACCGTAAGCGTCATCAAGGTTCATGATGAAGACCGAAGCGTTACCGTCTTCGATGATCTGGTTAGCAACTACTGCACCCTGAAGTCCGTCGGCCGGAGCGTTACGGAAGTAGAGGCTGTCATCAGCGTAATCGCTGAGTGCTGGGCTGGTGTTTGCGGGGCTGAACATGGTGATTCCAGCGGCAGTGATCTTGTCGATCACGGTCAAGGTCACACCTGATGAAGCAGCACCAACGATGGCGTCAACGCCTTCGCTGATCAAACGGTCAGCAGTGGTTGAAGCAATGTCAGTTGAAGTATCGCCCGAGTCACCCTGGGTGTACAGAACTTCTTTGCCCAACACGCCACCGGCAGTGTTGATTTCATTGATTGCGAAAACGAGACCGGCGTACTCGGGGTCACCGAGGAATGCGAGGCTTCCGGTTTCGGGAAGAAGCGAACCAATGTGCAACTGACCATCACCGGCGCGAGTTGAAGTAGTGGTACCCAACTCAACGATGGCTGATTCAGGAGCCGAGGCAGCGATCAGGTTTTCATTTGATGCTTCGGTGATGCGGTTGTCGGCACCGAATTCAAGCATGGCGTAGCTGCCTTCGAGGGGCTCACCGTTGCCATTGAATTCGTGAGGACCAGACAAACCGTCATAATCGGGGTCGCCACCTTCAGCGATGATCGCCATGCAATCAGCGAAGGTCGTGCACTTGGTGCCGCCCTTGGTGATGCCGACAATTTCGTTGGCGTGTGCTGCACCGTCGGTGCCTGCAATTTCAGCGGCCAATGCGATAACAATGGCGGCGTCGTAGGCCTCTGCTGCGTAGTTGAAGTCAGCCAAAGCTTCGTTACCGAGTGATACCCAGTAATCGGAAACTTCTGCGAGCCACTCTTCGCTGATTTCGGCACCCTTCGGTGTCGTACCCTTCATTCCTTCAAGTTCGCCACCAGCGGCCGGTGCTTCCGTTGACGGAGCCTCGGTTGAAGGTGCTTCACTTGTTGCTGGAGCCTCGGTGGTGGCTGACTCGCCGTCATCGCCGCCGCAGGCTGAAGCGCCCACGATTGCAAGACCAACGAGAAGAGCACCAACGCGGCGTGCGCGGGACTTCTGCATAATTTCTCCCCCTATGGAGATCAGGGGCGGGTGCCCCATTTGGTTTGGAAGATGTCAGGTTACCGCACAGTTACATAACCAAAACCCAATCAGCACACCGATTTAACTCACCAGACATATTCGATCGGGACCTTCCCGTAGCCAAGAATTGCCTTTGCTTTGACTACGGTTGGCCCATGAGCGAAGTTCTGTACGAAGTTGACGGCCATATTGCCACCATCACATTGAATGCCCCTGAGCGGATGAACACCATCTCCGGGGCCATGTTGAATGAATTGTCAGATCAACTCTTACGGGGTGACCGGGACCGCAATGTACGTTGCATCGTGTTGACGGGGGCAGGAAAGGCCTTCTGTGCAGGTCTTGATCTGGCTTCGCAGATGGGGCAAAAAGAAAGCCTGGGAGTCCTTGATGCCGGAGGGGACATGGGTTCTGAGTTTGACCTGCGAACTGCACCGCCGGTCGTTTTGCACAACCTCGACACGCCAACCATTTGTTCAATAAACGGCGGTGCCGCGGGATACGGCCTTGATTTGGCTTTCGGCTGCGATATTCGTATTGCGGCTACAACCGCGAAGTTAGCCCCGGGTTTCGCCAAGCGCGGCATTCTTCCTGAAAGCGGAGGAACCTGGTTGTTGCCACGCATGGTCGGATACGCCAAGGCTGCGGAAATCTGTTTCACCGGTCGCACCTTGACCGCCGATGAAGGACTCGAGCTTGGTTTGGTAAACCACGTTGTCGCTCCTGAACTACTAGACGAGCGCACCTATGGGTTGGCCGGTGAAATCGCCGCCAATGCACCTCTCGCAGTTCGCGCCATCAAGCGCATGATGCGTGCCGCTGAGACAGAAACGTTTGAACAAAACATCCACCATGTTTTCTTACAACTATTACCGCTCTTTAAAACTCAAGATTTCAAGGAGGGTGTTGCTTCATTTATGGAGAAGCGACCCGCAAACTTCACAGGTCGCTAAGTGGACGCCGTGAAACCGATTTCGGCGATTGAGGTGTTGTCATCGACACGAGCGATTCGCCGTTATACGAATGATCCGATTCCAACCGCTGATCTCAATCAAATCTTGTGGTTAGCTTCACGAGCCCCCAGTGGTTCCAACCGCCAACCATTTCGTTTTCTGGCAATCACCAATGGAGAAGTTGCTGACAAAGTAAAGAGCGCACTCGGAGAATCGTTTCGACAAGGTTGGGCCGCAAAATTGCGCAACGATGGTTATCAAGCGGGCTCTGGTCAAGATCCCACTTCGCCAAAGTCACGTCAAGCCGCAACGATGCAGTATTACGTTGACCACATCGAACAAGTTCCGGTCATTGTCTTCGCATGCCTTGTTCGTTATCGCGAAGCGTCACCATACGAAGGGGCATCGATTTACCCAGCGTGTCAAAACTTGCTTTTAGCAGCGCGGTCCCTCGGCTACGGGGGTGCGCTCACCATGTGGCATCAAGGTGTTGAAAATCAACTACGTGAACTTTTGGCTATTCCAGACAACGTCGCCATCTCGGCGTGCATCACCCTTGGTACACCGCAAGGCTCGCACGGACCTGTTCGACGTCGCCCCATTTCGGAATTGGTTTTTGAGAATCAATGGGGGATCAACCCATCTTGGGCGGTCGACCCCGATGGCACAACGTTCACATCGGCCGGTCCGAAATAGTTCGGCATCGGGCAAAACATGGTTGATCAATCCTTCTACGAGTTACTTGGCGTTAACCGTGAATCAACAACTCATGAGATTGTGGCCGCGCGCCGGATGTTGGCTCGCGAATTCCATCCCGATCGTGGCGGAGACCCTCAACACATGGCTCTCGTCAACCTTGCTTTTGACACCATTATGGCGAGCCGAGCAGAACCACTGATTGAAGTATCTCAAGTTGACGAGACACCAATTTGCGCTCCAGACCAATCGAGTCGGTTTGTCGTTGATCGACCATCCTTCACGATTAACGCACTTCCCGTTGTGGCCTATGAAGTGGTCCTTCTAGCGGCCCGAGTATTGGGAGACGTGAGTTCAGATGAGCCTCCGTATTTGTTGGAAGTGCAACTTGAGGACCCTCCTCTGACCTGGTGCCAATTAGAGATTGTCCCCGACGCGGGATCGTCAACAGTGAGTTTCATTGTGGACCGAGCGGTGAATACTCTCGAAATTCGCGATCTTTGGGTACGCACAATTAACGAGATTGGTTTTTTGAACCATGAGCAGCTTTAGTTAGACGATCTCGTATCGCTAGCCCAATTCCGATCGGCTCGGGTAGAACAACAAAAAGCTTTTGTATGCCATCGAGATCGCATTGCCGAAGAAGTGAATACATTGCTGACGCGAACGAAGTCGGGTCAATTGAAGCATCAAGAATGCGGTATTTGCTATTTGCATCGCCAAGGGATCCTTGGGCTTGTTGCATGTTTTCTACTAAAACGACCTCGCATAAAGGTGCGTAATGAGCGAGCAACATACCCGGCGCGCGGCTAATACCTGAATCAACATTGTCGAGCGCGACTATTGATTCAATTGCTTCAGCTGTAATTCCTCCAGGTCGCAAAACCACTGGAACTTCAAGACTGCAATCAACAATGGTTGACTCAACCCCAACGCGACACGGACCCCCATCAAGAATGTAATCAACGTCATCTCCCAGATCGTCAAGAACATGTTGTGCAGTGGTTGGACTCACCTTGCCAAACTTGTTCGCCGAAGGAGCAGCTAAGCCTCCTTTAAATTGCTGAAGAAGTTCCAATGCCAACTCATGTCCAGGTACACGCACAGCCACGGTTTGGTGTCCTCCGGTTACCTCATCAAGCACAATGGAAGATTTCTGGACGATGACCGAAAGCGGTCCTGGCCAATAGGTGCTACCCAATATTTCTGCCGAATACGTCCATTGAGAACTCCAGGTTCGCGCCACATCTAAAGAAGAAACATGAACAATGAGAGGATGATTGTTCGGGCGACCTTTCACGCTGAAAATTTTGGCAATTGCCGTTTTCTGGGATGCATCAGCTGCAAGACCGTAAACAGTTTCAGTCGGTAAGCCGACGAGACCACCGTTTCGCACAATCTCTAACGCACGTCCAACATCTGAACCAATAACTCCTCGCCTCAAGATGGTGATGCTTCCAAGAAACCCAAAGCCGCATCAAAGAAATCGAAATTCTCGGTCGTTGCGAAATGATCGCATTTCTTTAGTACGACTAGACGCGCATTTGGCAACAAGTTCACGAGACCATCGCCAGGGCCAGCAAAATCCTGATCGCCAATAGCCACTAGAACTGGACAAGTGACTCGTGCGAGTTGTTCTGGCGTGTACGGAGCACGATCACGTTTCATAATCGCCGTCAGTGCGATTCGATCATTGCCCGGTTGATCGGCATATTGCACAAAGAGGCGCGCCAAATTGTTGTCGGGAAACTCTGTGCCTTCGAGCGCCCGGACCAGAACGTCGTGTGAGCCTGATTCATCACGTTCAATGACATTGCGCCCAATCCCAGCAAGGACCAAACTTCGGACCCGCTCTGGGTGATTAATCGCCAGTTGTAGCAGGGTGATCGCACCCAGGGAGAAGCCCACGAGGTCACAGGGCGCTGCTGGCATTCGCTCAAGGACACGTTGGGTGAGGTCGCCATAAGCCGCAGGATCATGGGGTTTAGGAGCCTGACCATGGCCGAGTAGATCAACTCCAATGACTTCTCTTCCCGAATCTTCGAGCAGATCAGCAAAACCACTTGAGCGCCAAGTTGAGTCAAATGAACCGCCCCAGCCGTGAACCAAAAGAACTGGTCCCGCATTGCCTTTTCCTGTCTCCGAAAAATGCCCCATGTAGGTCAAGATACCGCCTAGCCTGATTCAGCCCATTGGCACGAGCTTTGAAGGAGCCGTTTTCAGCCCATGAAATTCTTGAACGAAACTCCACCGCCATACGACTTGACGTACAACGACGTCTTTATGGTCCCCAGCATGTCCAATGTTGGCTCACGTCTTGACGTGAACTTGTCCACTCCCGACAACATCGGCACCACGATTCCACTTGTCGTTGCCAACATGACCGCCGTTGCTGGACGACGAATGGCCGAAACAGTTTCACGTCGCGGCGGCCTCGTGGTTCTTCCGCAGGACATTCCGCTCGATGTCATTGAATCGGTCGTGAAGTTTGTTAAAAGTCGTCACCCTGTCTATGAAACACCAATCACTTTGGCTCCCACTGACACAGTTGGAGAGGCTCTCAGCCTGATTCATAAACGCGCTCACGGGGTTGTCATCGTGACCGATAATGATCAGCGACCACTCGGCATTTTTACCGAAGCTGACGCTGGTGGTTACGACCGATTCACGCAACTACACAATGTCATGTCGACAGAATTGTTGTGTATTCAAGAAGGCACTGATCTTGAAGAAATCTTTCACGCATTGTCTAACCAACGTTTGACCGCTGCTCCAGTCACCAACACAGACGGCCGCCTCATCGGATGTGTGACTCGACGCGGAGCGCTGCGGTCGACGTTGTATACACCCGCCCTCAACAACCGCAACGAGTTTTTGACTGCAGTAGCAATTGGTGTCAACGGTGACCCAGCAATCAAGGCGAAGCAGTTGCATGCTATGGGCGTTGACGTTTTGGTCGTTGATACCGCGCATGGACATCAGACTCGGATGATCACCGCAGTTGAAGAAGCGCGCAAAGCCGCACCGGAGGCAATCATTGTTGCGGGCAACGTC
>CALPPJ020000062.1 GCA_943325425.2 Bifidobacterium breve
GTTTGAAGTTTTGTAATTAAGTCGGAAGTTCGCCGGTTTCTAAAACGATTTTGAATTGTTCTTCGGTGAGAACTGGCACACCTAGTTCTTGAGCCTTTGTCAATTTGCTGGCGCCAGCTTCTGCGCCGACAACAAGGGCAAAGGTTTTCTTTGAAACCGAACCTGGGCTTTTGCCGCCGCGGTCTTTGATGGCGCGTTCGGCTCCGTCACGATCAAAATCCACCAGTGTTCCGGTGACAACAATATTTTTGCCCACCAGATTTTGCGGCAAACGTGAAACTTCCACATTGCCGAACTCCACTCCGGCGACGCGCAACTTTTCAATCAGCACTTTGTTGTCAGCACGCGAGTACCACGAGATCAGAGACCTCGCGATCACTCCCCCGACGCCATCAACCGTTGCCAAATCATCTTCGGTCGCATTCATGATGTCATCTAAATTGCCAAAGGCCATTGCTAACGCTTCTGAAGCCGATGGACCTAGATGTTTGATACCAAGCGCTGTCAAGAGTTTGGGAAGCGGTCGGGTCTTTGATGCATCAATCGCAACGATCAGTTTCTCGGCACCTTTTTGTGCGAAGCCTTCAAGAGTGAGTAACTGTTCGACGGTCAACGAATAGATATCACCCGCGTCGCTCAATATTCCGGCATCAGACAGCTGTATCACTGTCTGCTCACCAAAGCCATCAATATCCATTGCTCCGCGGGACACGAAGTAAATGATTCGCTGATCACGTTGCTGCGGACAATTCGGTTCAATGCAACGCATATTCACTTCGCCATCGGGACGTGTGAGTTCACCCTTCATCGGACATGAACACACCGATGGAAATACCCATGGTTGCGAATCTTTGGGTCGCAGCGACAACACTGGCCCCACGACTTCGGGAATCACGTCGCCCGCTTTGCGAACCGTCACCGTGTCACCAGGTCGAACATCTTTCAGACGTACTTGGTCTTCGTTATGCAGTGTTGCCATTGCAACGTTCGAGCCACCAACAAACACCGATTCAAGAACGGCGAATGGCGTCACGCGTCCCGTGCGACCCACCGAAATCTGGATGTCCTTGAGCAACGTCGTACGTTCTTCAGGAGGAAACTTAAACGCGATCGCCCAACGCGGTGCTCGGGCTGTGAAACCCAATATTTCGCGTTGCGCCAGGTCATCAACTTTGACGACGACACCGTCGATTTCATACGGCAGATTGTGACGTTCGTTTAGAAACTTCTCGCAATAAGCCGTGACTTCACTCATTGAATTCACGAGAGCGATATTGGGATTGACTGGGAATCCCAAATCCTTTAAGAAGTCCAAGGTCGCATGATGCGATGTGAACTCGGGTCCACCAATCACTTCGCCCAATTGATACGACCAAAATGCCAAACCACGACCCGCGGTCACGCTCGCATCTTTTTGTCGCAAACTTCCGGCTCCCGCGTTGCGTGGATTCACCGGAACCGAATCGGGCTTTTTGCCGGCGGCAATGCGGACAACATTTTCTGCTTCTTTGGCGGCCTTGAGTTTTTCAAAGGCATCAATGGGCAAGTACACCTCGCCACGCACTTCAAGTACTGACGGAATACCCACTTTTGATTTTGATACCAATGTCTTGGGCACAACATCAATCGTCAAAACATTGGCGGTGACATCTTCACCGAAACGACCATCACCACGAGTGGCCGCTTGTACCAATACGCCATTTTCATAACGCAAACTGAGCGCCAGACCATCAATCTTCAATTCGCAGGCGTATTGAACGACCGCTTCGTCCGACAAACCTTTCGCCGCACGTTCACCCCACGCCAAAAGCTCACTGCTATCCATGGCATTATCAAGGCTCGTCATCGGGACACGATGTTCAACTGTCGAGAAAGTTTCAGCAATCTCGGCCCCGACCGTTTGTGTGGGTGAGTCAGAACTTTGAAGTTCGGGATACGCAAATTCGAGTTCGTGGATCTCGCGATCTAACTCGTCATATTCGGCATCACTGATTTCGGGTGAATCATCGCGGTAATAGCGCTCACGGTGATACGCAATGAGAGCACGCAACTCAGCATGACGGTCAGCAGCACTCAAACTCACGCCCACACTCTAGTTCGGGGGTGAAACTCTGCTTCACGCACCAACGTTGAGACGCGTGGCTAATGCCTGAGTGCGTACGCGTTCGCCAATGTCGCGAACTTGCATGAAAATTTGCGCCGCCGAATCTTCGGAGTGCATCGCCAAACCACATGCCGGGGTGATGAGCGACTGTTGACGCAGTTTCTGGGCATCGCAACCGCCTTGCACCAATTCACACCACAAGGCGGCAAGTTTCTTCCATGATCGATCGGCATTGGGCATCAGCGGTCCATCAGTGGCGACCGCACCCCAAGCCACGACTCCGCCATTTTCTAAAAACTTGGCTAAGACGCCAGCGTAATTCTTCAGATTGTCGTTCACGGGAACGCTCAAGATGGCTGGGCCTGACGCCAACAAAGATGCACCATCAACGTCTGAGCAACAATGCAAACCGACTAAACCTTCACGCTCGACTGCAGCCAAGGCTCCTGACATCAAATCAATCGCTGTGTCGGGAGCAATCGGAAATGAATCTTCCATCAGGTCAGCCATTTCGGGCTCGTCAATGAAAACCACTTGTGCACTTGATGGCAGTGCAGATTCAACAGCATCGTAAATATTGCGGACATGGGTACGAACTGTCCGCACTGCCACTTCAAATGCGGTGTGCATCGGAACACCAGCACGAATGAGAGCGAGACCCAACGTGACTGGCCCTGTGAACTGCCACTTCACTGGGCCGGTGTAACCCTGAGCAAATTCAAGAAATGTGCGTAACCCAACAAAGGCGTCATGATCAAGATCAGTTTTCACTTCAGCCAAAGGATCAATGCGTTCAACGTTGACCATCAACGATCCGTATTGACCGATACTGATTCCGCGAATGCCGACCACTGCTTGAGCAATCATGGCTTCGGCCGGGGAACGGCGCGGCAAACTTGGGATGCACGGCAATTCGGGAGTGGCAAAAAATGCAAACTCGGCGGCTTCACGAGCATCACGGTGAGGAAGGCTGCCGATTCCGGTAGCGACTCCGCCTAAGAGATGCTTTTGCATCGATGATGTTTGCACTGTTTCGCCGCCTTCCACACCACTGTCGTAGCAGGGTCACGCTCTGTCCACACAATTGGAGCAACCGCCTGAATGAATCTTGAAAAATAAGTCAACACATATCCTCCAAATTGCACGAAGGCACGATCTATCGGCAACGCTTGAGGGATGGAGAAGAAACAACCCGACAACCTCACGGTGGCCCTCATCTGGGCCAGTCGGGTGAGCGTTGTCGCAACTGGTTTGGTGGTTCCACTACTCACTAGTTCGTTGCAACAAATGTCCTCACTCACTGGAATTTCTTCAACCGTCGGAATTTGGGTGTTGTGGGCCGTTGCCTTGTTAAGCACGTTGGTGCCGTCCAGTTCAACCTTGACTGCAATTCGACTGTCCCTGCCCACACTTTCGGCCGTCGTTGGTGCAGTCGCGATAGGTAGCGGCATGTCAAGTGGCGTCGCTGCTGCATTAGCGATTTCAATCCTCGCAAGTTTGTTAGCGATGAGTGGCGAAGTCGGCAATTCGTTTGTTCAGCTCGCCGCATACGGCGATGAGCGTCGCTATCTGTTGCGTTGTCCGCCCGCTTTATTGATCGTGCAAGTTCTTAGTTGGCTGGTGTGGCTCTCATTTTGTTTCGTAGCAATGAATCTGCTTGCGAGTGAAATTTGGGTCGCCGGCGCCATTACTGCTGCGATTGCCGTCGCGCTAGCGGTCGTGCTACCCCAGCGTTTTCATCGCTTCTCTCGACGCTGGCTCGTCGCAGTGCCAGCAGGAATCGTCATCCATGATCATGTGGTGTTGGCTGAAACCGCGATGTTCATGAACAACGCAGTCGTCCAAATCAGTACCGAAACTGCTCAATCAGAGGCCGCTGATCTAAGTGGCAAATGCTCAGGACTAGGACTAGTCATCGTGCTCAAAGATTTCGACACGGTGGTCTTTGCCGGGACACCGAAGACTCCGGGCGGCTCGGCGATTCACGTGAAGTCAATGCGGGTGTGCCCCACACGACCAGGCCGTGCGCTTACTGAGTTGACATCTGCACCGAGCGCGTAACTAAACCGCCACCCAATACATATCGATCATCGGCGTCGTAAAAGACTGCGCTTTGTCCTGGCGAGATACGACGTTGAGGTTCGGTCCATGTGGCCACGACTCGACCAGCATCATCAAGAGACAACATCGCCGAGCGCGGTTCGCCGTGGGCACTGCACTGCACTCGCGCCGGACCCACATATGGTTCGTGGCTCCAGATCACGTTCTCGACGACTTCATGATCAACCATTAGCAATGCCTCGGGGCCAACAACTACTTTGCGACCCGGCACATCAATGTCAACAACAAATCGCTTCGTGCCACCGCCACCTGCGACGCCACGTCGCTGACCAAGCGTGACGAGTTCAACCGATTCAACTGAACCAAGTTCGTTCCCTGATTCGTCAACAACGACCGCTGGGTTGAGCGGGATACGGCGACCGATGAAGCTCACACGACCACTTCGCCCTGCGTCATCTTTTGCCGAAGTAATGAAACACACGTCTTGACTGTCGGGCTTGTTAGCAGTGCGCATGCCAAGACGAGTTGCATGTTCACGCACCACGGTCTTGGTCATTTCGCCAACTGGGAACAATGTTCGCGACAATTGATGTTGATCCATCATGTGCACCACATAGCTCTGATCTTTGGCCATGTCGTGACCACGAATCAGACGCCAAATGCCATCTTCATTGACGACTCGCGCATGATGCCCAGTCGCAACCGCATCAAAACCTAAAACAATCCCACGCTCGTGCAGACGGTCAAACTTCAGGTGACGGTTGCATTCGATACAAGGGTTCGGTGTAATACCAATGGCGTGATCGTTGATGTACGGCTCAACCACATTGCGATGGAAATCTTCGGTGAAGTTAAAAACCAGATGGTCAATGCCCAGTTGTTGCGCTACTCGACGCGCATCATCGACATCGCTCACGCTGCAGCAACCAGTGTCGCTGTCGCCGCCCCACAGGCGCATCGTGACGCCAACGACTTCGTGACCTTGTTCAAGTAACAGGGCAGCCGCAACCGACGAATCAACGCCGCCCGACATCGCTACGAGAACCTTCATGGATTACAGGCTACGGCGGTTTTGTACGGCTCGGATTCGAGTCACCGCGTCGGTGATGGCGACGATGGCTCGATCGATGTCTTCAACGGTTGTGGTGTGCCCCAGACTGAGGCGCAAAGCACCCATCGTGAGGTCAGGTGTGAGACCCATCGCCGCCAACACATGCGAGGGTTCCATGGCCCCACTGGCACACGCCGAGGCGGCTGAGGCGCACACATCGGCTTCATCAAGCAGATACAGCAACGATTCGCTTTCGATGCCTTGTAGACAAACGTGCACGACGCCTGGCACGCTGGTTTCGGCCGGAATCGTGCGATGGGCACCTTCGATCGCCAACAAGCCGGCAAACAACTTGTCGCGCAATGCACCGATGCGAGCTACTTCACTTGAACGTTCAATGTCGGTGATACGTAATGCTTCGGCCGCGGCAACGATGCCACCCACATTGTGAGTTCCACTGCGACGATCACGTTCTTGACCACCGCCCAACACGATGGGTTCAAAAAACTTTCCTTCACGCACCACCAAAATGCCGACGCCTTTTGGTCCACCAAATTTGTGAGCGCTCAAGGCCATCGTGTCAACAAGTGGCCAAATAGTTCGTAGATCAAGCCAACATGCGGCCTGCACTGCATCGGTGTGCAACATCGCTTGTGGTGCATAACGACGTACCAACTTCGACACAGCTACCAAGTCGGTGATGACGCCCGTTTCGTTATTGACTGCCATCACCGAAACACTCGTTACTTCTGGTGAAAGAGCCGCTTGCAATGCTTCAAGATCAATCGTGCCGAGATGATTCGTACGAACGACGACACCATTGGCATGCTCGACACAATGCAAGACCGCATGATGTTCGGTTGCCGAACACACTGCAACGCCTGGGCTGCGCCGAATCACTCCGGTGATTGCCGTGTTGTCACTTTCGGTTCCGCAGCCCGTAAAGACAATTTCGCCAGGCTTACAACCAATCGCTTCAGCGATCACATCACGAGCTTCATCAATTGATTTGCGTGCCTGACGTGCAAAGCGGTGCGAACCCGACGGATTGGCAAAGACCTCAGTCATAAAGGGCAACATTGCCTCAACTGCCTCGGGACGCATGGGCGTTGTTGCCGCATGATCGAGATAGACAAGGCGAGAAGTCACCCCTTCAGAGTACCGTTCAGTGGGTGAAGGAGTACGTGTGAAGGGTTACGACGATTCAACATATGGCGATTCATTCGCCGATGTCTACGACGATTGGTACGAAGACGTCAGTGACATCAATGCCACCGTTCGCACCCTGCAACAACTGGCAGGTAACGGACCATTCCACGAACTCGGCATAGGTACGGGTCGCTTGGCACTTGCCCTCGCGCAAACCGGAGCGATCGTGTCAGGAATTGATTCAAGTGCCCTCATGTTGCAGCGGCTCGAGCAAAAAGCGGCCGATCGTGGACTTGACATTGAGGCCATCAAAGGCGACATGGTTGATGACATTCCGGTTGGGCCATTCGCTGCAATCTTTGTCGCATACAACACGATCTTTAGTCTGCAGACCTTCGCCCGTCAGCAAACCTTGTTCGCCAATGTTGCAAGTCGTCTCGCCCGAGGTGGGGTCTTTGTCGTTGAGGCCATCGTGCCCGACCCGCAACGACCAGCCGGAAGCACCGTGGGCGTGCGCTCAATGAAGGCAGATCGAGTTGTGTTATCGGTTGATATGCACGACCCCGAGGCACAACATGTTGATGGACAATTTGTCGAATTCACCGAATCGGGAGGGGTTCGCCTGCGCCCTTGGAGCATTCGATATTCGTATCCTCACGAACTTGATGACATGGCGGCAACTGTCGGATTACGACTCAGCCACCGTTGGGTGAATATGAGCCAAGAACCGTTCACAACTGATGCCGAGACTCATGTCTCTGTTTACACTCAATCTTCGTAATGAACGATAAATCGCTCCGAGATCTCCTATCCTGAAAGCACCGTGAGTCAACTACGTCTGAATCCTCTGACGGGTCGATGGGTCACCA
>CALPPJ020000063.1 GCA_943325425.2 Bifidobacterium breve
GCCCCTGCCCGACCGCATCACTGAGAAACTCTCCAGCAGTCTGACGCGTATTCGCATGAATCCGTTATATGTTTCGCGCCAGCGCAAAATTGAATCCTGGCTACAAGGACTACCAGTGGTTGGCCAACAGGCCGAAAAAGGAATGGAAGCCGTGAAGGCAGCTGTTCGTGAATTCTTGCAGCCGCCCTCATTTTTTGAAGCGCTGGGCGTTCGTTACATCGGACCCATAGATGGACATGATGTTCGCGAACTAGAAATCGCGTTACGTAATGCCGAAGACTTATCAAGCGAAGGCCCAATCGTCGTTCATGTTTTGACCCAAAAGGGCAAGGGCTATCCGCCTGCCGAAGACGACGATGAAAAGCATCTTCACGACACACCAGTATTCGATCCAGCGGTCGGACCTCCTAAGGCTGTTCCGTCTGGTTACACCCAAGCTTTCGCCGATGCAATTCTGAAAGAAGCCGAAGCCGACTCGCGCCTTGTGGCAATCACCGCTGCAATGCCGGGACCAACTGGACTCCTGCCTTTTCAAGAACGATTCCCTCAACGCTTCTTCGATGTTGGAATCGCTGAGCAACACGCCGTCACTGGTGCAGCCGGAATGGCCATGGGAGGATTGCGACCGATCGTTGCGTTGTATTCGACCTTCTTGTCACGCGCGTGGGACCAAGTTGTCTATGACGTCGCGTTGCACCGCTTGCCGGTGATCTTCTGTTTAGATCGCGCTGGAATCACCGGCGACGATGGCCCAAGTCACCATGGCATCTATGACATGGCACTTTTGTGCAAAGTGCCGGGCATGCGTGTCTTGGCGCCGTCAAGCGCTCAAGAACTGCAGCAGATGTTGCACGATGCAGTGTCGTTGACCGACTCTGGCCCCGTGGTGATTCGTTATCCCAAAGGCTCGGCACGCCAAGTGGGCAATGACGAAGTTGGTTCTGGTTTGCAGGCGTTACGCCTTCGTGAGGGTGACCACAAAATTGCCATCTTGGCAGTCGGGAAAATGGTGGCGGCAGCTCTCAAAGCCGCTGACGTACTCGCCGAAAGAGGAATCTCAGCAACAGTCTGGGATGTTCGTTCGTGCGCCCCACTTGATCCAGAGATGTGTGCTGATGCAGCGCGACATGAACGAGTCATCACTATTGAAGATGGCATCCGAGAAGGTGGAGTGGGCATGTCTATCGCCGCCGCGATCAGTGGAATCAGCGGAGATTGTCGAGTTGAATCACTCGGAGTACCAACGAAATTTATGCCTCATGCCAAACCTGATCGCTTATTAGCGCAACTTGGCCTCGATGCTGATGGCATTATCAAGGCATACGACTCCGCACCCGCGTGAATCACTGATGACTCACTAACAACATGACCTCTTCACCTGACATCAATCTTGCCGACGAACTTTCATTGGCGATTCGTATTGCCGATGCCGCCGATGCAATCTCACTTCCGTATTTTGAACGACAAAATTTCACTCTGTCGCGCAAAGCAGATCACAGTGAAGTCACCGAGGCAGATCGCAACACCGAAACCGTCATCGTTGATCTCATCGCCAAACATCGACCCGATCACGCGATCTACGGAGAAGAACATGGGCACGCTGGTAACGCGGCATCGCCTTGGAAATGGGTCATCGATCCCATTGACGGCACCTCAAATTTTGTCCGTGGCGTACCTGTTTGGGCCACTTTGATTGCACTCGTGCACGATGTAGATGGACCAGTGATGGGGGTTATTTCAGCTCCCGCTTTACCCCGTCGCTGGTGGGCGGCTCGAGGTATCGGTGCTTTTGCCAACGGACGCCCCATGAAGGTCTCTGAGGTATCAAAGATTTCTGAGGCACAAGTCAGTGTCACGTTTAATTTGGGATGGGATCAAGCTGGTGGCACACAAGCATTGGTGGCTCTTCAACAACGGGCCTATCGCGCTCGCGGATACGGAGACTTTTGGCAGCACATGCTGGTCGCCGAAGGAGCCGTCGACATCGCAGTTGATGCAATCGGGTTAGCCCCCTACGACAATGCTGCGGTTCAGGCAATCGTAGAAGTTGCCGGAGGTCGCCACACCGACCGCTTTGGAGTTCGCGATTACGAACAGAACTCGGCGATATCAACCAACGGTCGCTTACATGATGAGGTCATTACTAGTCTCAAGGTATGACCGATCTCGTCATTACTAACGCCAACCTCGTTGATGGTTCGGGCACCCCATCTCGAATGGCCGATATTTCAGTCACCAATGGTCGCGTCACCGAAGTCGCCCCAGTTGGCGCAATCAGTCAAGGGTCTCAACGAATTATTGATGCTCAAGGATTACTCGTCACTCCTGGCTTTGTTGATATTCATACTCACTACGACGCTCAGGTTTCCTGGGACCCGTTACTGACTCCAAGTTCGTGGCATGGCGTCACCACAGCAGTGATGGGCAACTGCGGAGTTGGTTTTGCTCCCGCTCATCCAGATCGTCATCAATGGCTGATCGAGCTGATGGAAGGTGTTGAAGACATCCCTGGAGCAGCCATGACTGATGGCATCGACTGGCAATGGGAAAGTTTCCCGGAGTACCTCGACTCAGTGGACCAACGGAATTATGTCATTGATGTCGGAACGCAAATCGCGCACGGCGCATTGCGGGCGTACGTGATGGGTCAACGTGGCGCCGACAACGAACCTGCCAATGCCGACGATTGCGTCAACATGGCACGTTTAGTCGAAGAAGCTCTACGCGCTGGAGCGCTTGGTTTTTCAACCAGTCGTACACCGCTACATAAGTCAAAGAGTGGAGAACTCGTTCCCGGCACGATGGTTGATCCCGCCGAGTTGTATGCGATTGCCGACGCAATGGCAAGCGTTGGCCATGGCAATTTCCAGTTCTCACCCGAACACGTACGAGTACCAATTGAAGAATGGCCATGGATGCGCGAACTCGCACAACGATCTGGTCGTCCCGTGAGTGTCAACCTCAGTCAGACCGATCAATCACCTGATCTATGGCGCTCAGTTCTTGAACTACTCACCCAAGCCCATGCTGATGGCATTCCGATTTACTCACAAGTTGCTGGCCGTTCCATCGGCATCATGTATTGCCTACAAGGAAGTGCACATCCGCTGCTCTTCCATCCCGCCTACGCTGAAGTGCAAAATTTGCCAATGAACGAAAGGTTGCAGGCCCTCAAAGATCCAACACGCCGCGAACGTCTGCTGAATGAGATCCCCAATGACGGCGGACTCTTTCAAAAGATCGTCTTTGACAAATTAGATGGCATGTGGCTCGTGGACGGATCAAATATTGATTACGAACCACGTCGCGAAGATTCAATTGGCGGAATTGCTCGTCGAACTGGAGCCAACCCCATGCAACTGATCGTTGATCAGTTGTGCAGCAACAATGGCAACGGAATGATTTATGCGCCATTTTTCAACTACTCGTATGGCGACCTTTCAATGGCATACGAAGCACATCGCCATCCACACACACGTATGGGACTTTCTGATGCCGGCGCTCACTGCGGAGCAATCTGTGATGGCGGCATGCCCACCTTCATGCTCACGCATTGGACCCGTGACCGCACGCGCGGACCACGACTACCGCTTGAATTCATTGTTCATCGCCAAACCCGTCAAACTGCCGAGTTCTATGGTTTGCACGACCGCGGACTGATCGCACCTGGCATGCGCGCTGATATCAACATCATTGATTACGACAATCTCGGATTTGATGTGCCCCGTATGGCGTACGACTTACCGGCAAATGGCCGTCGTCTCGTACAACACGGCAAAGGCTACACAGCAACTTTTGTTGCGGGAGTTCAAACTGTCGACAACGACTCGTTCACTGGTGAATTACCAGGTCGACTCATCCGCGGCCCTCAGCGATAAAAGGGATTTTCTCCCGAATTGTGATCGGTCAAGTCCCGAACTCGCTGAATCCCTGCAACTTTTTCCACGAGAGTGGTTTGGACACCTTCAAGCATCGTGACTTTGCTCATCGAACAACCGTGGCAGCCACCACCCATGGTGAGATACGCCGTGCCAGCTTCGTCGTGTCCAGCAAACGTTACGAAACCGCCGTGCGCGGCAAGTGCTGGGTTGACTTCAGTGGCAACGATTGCTTCGATTTCTGCTGACAATGCGTCGTCGTTAACCAATCCCTCCACCATCGGGACTGCCGGCTTATTTGGATTTCGAATCACCAAACCACCAGACGCCGAAAAGTCGAGGATTGCTCCTTCAAGCAATTCGACATCCTTTGCGGGAATGATGACCTTCATTCCGTTATGCGTGCGCACCTCATCGGTAAACGCGGCCTTGCGGAACTCATCCAGCGACAAGTCATACTTGAACTCTTCGCCAGGTCCACTGACAATTTCAAGCCTCAAACCCAACGAGGCAGCATCTTCTTCGGCGTCGCGCAATGAAATGAGTTCGCTCAGAGCAGCGTCAGTAATACTGATGATGCTGCTGACTTCGGCATTTTGGAATGGTGAATTTTGGGGGGCGAGAGGGCTCACAAGGGTGAGGCTACCCGTGTCGTCAATCGCCTCGTCAGATCGTGGTCACAAAAACCTCAATTGACTGCCACAGCGCATCTATCGAGGTCCCCCGCCGTCACATTCAATGCGTTGTCCCGTCACATAGCCAGCCCCTTCGCTACATAGCCAGAGCACCACGTTGGCGACATCAAGCGGCTGACATACCCGACCAAAAGGCGAACCTTGATCAAGGCTGCGGAGGTCTTCCATCTCACGCTTGCCGGTCATAGCGCGGGCCAAACGAAGACCCATATCGGTTTCAACTAAACCCGGTGCGACGATATTGCAGTGGATGCCGTATTGGCGTTCTTCTTTTGCCAGCGTGAGCGCCAAGGCCTCCATCGCGGCTTTACCCATGCTGTACGGACCACCATTGGCCGTCATATGAGATGTTGCGACCGAAGAAATCATGACAATGTCGCCGCGTGGACGCGTGCGCATTGACGGCAAAGCGCAGCGCGCCAAAGAATGTGGACCTACTGCATGAGTATTTAACAATCGAGTGACTTCAGCGGCATCAGTATCAGCTACTCCTTGACCCCGAGACGCGATTCCAGCATTGCAAACAAGAATGTCAATAAAACCAAAATCAGCAACGACATGATCAACCATGATCGCAACTGCCTCAGGGTCGTCAACTGACGCTTCGTACGCTTTGGCGCTGCCACCTGCAGCAGTGATTGCTGCAACGGTTTCAAGTGCCGACTCTTTGTCCTTGCGATAATTCACCGCGATCGATGCTCCCTCACTCGCAAGTAGCTCGCAGATTCCGCGACCGATACCACGACCGCCACCAGACACCAATGCCACGCGACCCTTCATTGAATTTCCCATACCATTTCCCCTCATTCGCCCTTCGTGCGCTGACTTGTGTCATTCTGTCACTATGCAAGAAGGAAGCAAGAAGGCAATTATTGCCGCATTCGTCGCCAACCTCGGAATCGCCATTGCCAAGTTTGTCGGTTTTATCCTCACTCAGTCCGCAGGTTTGCTTGCCGAATCAGTGCACTCACTCGCCGATACCGGCAATCAAGCACTATTGCTTTTTGGCAGTAAGCGCTCCAGCAAGAAGGCCAACGACCGCTATCAATTTGGGTACGGTCGCGAACGTTATTTTTGGTCGTTTGTTGTCGCTCTCGTCCTTTTCTCCATGGGCGGCCTATTTGCCCTTTATGAAGGAATTCAAAAACTAGTGCATCCGCATGAAACGGAAAACCTTGCAGTCGCCCTAGGAATTCTTGGGGCTGCCATATTGCTTGAGTCGTATTCGCTTCGCACCGCAGTTAAAGAAGCCAACCATGTGAAGCCCAAGAATCAGAGTTGGTGGAAGTTCATTCGAACCGCCAAACAACCCGAACTCCCCGTCGTACTACTTGAAGATGTTGGAGCCGAGATAGGCCTCGTACTTGCTTTCTCGGGCGTGCTCGTAGCGCACTACACCCACGAACCTCGCTGGGACGCCGTTGGCTCAATCAGCATCGGAGTGCTCCTGGTCATTATTGCTGCAATACTCGCAGTCGAAATGAAGGGTTTGTTAATTGGTGAATCAGCCCTAACGACCGACGTCGACAAGATCGAGACGGCGATCACCTCTCATCAGAATGTCCGTCGCATCATCCATTTGCGAACCGAACATCTCAGCCCCGACGAGGTTCTCGTTGCTAGCAAAATTGAATTTGACCAAACACTTTCCATGGTCGAGCTTTCATCCACTATTGACGAAGTGGAATCCGCGATTAGATCAAACCTTCCGACGGCGAAATTCATTTTCATTGAACCCGACATCGTGCGTCAACAAAGCGTAAACTAAACTCACTACAACACAACGGGGAGCTCACGAGATCGGTGGGCTGAGAGGGTGACTGCTGTCGCCGACCCGAGAACCTGAACTGGGTAATGCCAGCGGAGGGATTGGAATGAATAACGATAGAACCCATGCACTCATTGTGATCGGTGGTGATTGCCCCGACCCACGGTCGCTCGCCTTCATCCAGGGTCATCCAACAGTGATTTGTGCTGACTCTGGTTTAGACCATGCCCTAGAACTAGGACTCGTTCCTGAAATTTTCCTTGGCGACATGGACTCTGTGTCGGCCCATTCTTTACAGCGAGCAAACAACGCGTCGTGGACGATCATTTCGTACGACCCATTCAAGGATCAAACCGATACGGAACTCGCATTGAATTACGCAGTCGTGAGTGGTTTCCGAAAGATCACCATGCTCTGGGGTTCTGGCGATCGTATCGATCATGTCCTCGGAGTTTTAGCTGCTCTCTCCCATCACTCGTTAAGTTCACTCGACAAAATCGTGGCTTGGATCGGCACCAACCGCGTCGAAATCCTGCACGCTCCCCGCACATATCACGACGATGTCGCCGTAGGGACAACTATTAGCCTGATGCCTTTAGGCGCTTCGGTCGCTGGACTAACGACCCAAGGGCTCCAGTGGAATCTCAACGAAGCAGTTCTGTCGTCACAAACGTCGCGTGGAGTGAGCAACATCGCCCAAGAAAATTCTGTCCGCGTTCAACTTGACGAGGGTGTTCTAGCAGTGGTGTATCCAGGTTTCCTGAACAACTCGTCCCAAAAAGGATTATGAA
>CALPPJ020000064.1 GCA_943325425.2 Bifidobacterium breve
ACCTGTGATTCTGGTGCAGATTTGTTGCGAATTATGCAACGATTCTGCACCAGAATCACGATGGTTCGTTATTGTTTATAGGTATTCCAAGGGGGACATATGAACGGCAAAGCAACGTTTACTCGATTTGAAGATTCAACAAAAGCCGAGTGGGACGAAATCATGCTGTGCATGAAACACACCCAGTCACTTGTTCCTGATCGCATACTTGAACAACTGCGTCATCTCGCAAGTGATGACGGTGGTTTTCCGGTGTCACGTCTAGAGCACTCGCTGCAAACTGCAACACGAGCCCTGCGCGGCGGAGAAAATGACGAGTACGTTGCCTGTGCTCTCATCCACGACATCGGCGACACCTTGTCGCCATACAACCACCCAGCCATTGCCTCCGCCATCGTGAAGCCGTTCGTCAGCGAAGCAAATCACTGGATGGTCGAACACCACGGTATTTTCCAGGGCTACTACTTCTGGCATCACCTTGGCCTCGATCGCAATACTCGCGATGCATTCCGCGACAATCCGCATTACGAATACACCGAAGAGTTTTGCGCCAAGTACGACCAAGTGGCCTTTGACCCCGAATACAAAAGCGAGTCACTGGAGTTTTTTGAACCCCTGATCAGGGCAACTTTCTCAGGGCGGTAAATACAAATGACGATTAGTCAATAATTGACTAATCGGGCAATCCACAGATAACTTGGACCCATGTTCGGCCGCCGAGTGTTCATCGTTGCTCTGGTTCCGCTGATCTCCTTAGCGGCATGCTCTTCAACATCGGAATCACAACAACAGACCACTCTCAATGTCTATGCGGCTTCGTCACTTGCTGCGCCGTTTGCCTACGCCGGCCTTGCTTACGAAAAAGAACATCCTGGTGTGAAGGTGCAGTTCAATCTGGGAGCTTCTTCCGATTTGGCACGCTTTATACAAGAAGGTGCACCAGCGGATGTATTCGCGTCGGCAGATATCACGAATATGAACAAAGTTGAGTCACAGGATTTACTTGACTCACAGTCTTTCATTTTCGCAACTACCTATCTCGAGATCATTGTCGAAAAAGGCAATCCTCTCAAAATCTCATCACTACAAGACCTCACTGATCCTGATCTGATTTTTGTCACCACCAATCCTGAAGTTCCGATCGGCAAGTACACCACTACGGTATTAAAGAAAGCCGGCGTCGCAATCACCCCAGATTCATTTGAAAGCAACGTCAAAGGAATCATGCTGAAGGTGGCAAGTGGCGAAGCTGATGCCGGAATCGTGTATCACTCTGAAGTCATCGCATCCGATGGTCAAGTTCAGGGAGTCAAAATTCCGACTGAATTCAACATCGAGGCTGAATTTCCAATCGGCATCATTAAGAATTCTGCAAATAAGAAAGAGGCACAAGGGTTTATTGATTACTTGTTGTCACCTGAAGGTCAGTCACTTCTCACCCAATATGGTTTTCAAACTCCATGAGACAATCACCGCGTCATCGCCAAAAACTTCCTTGGCCGATCTTGGCAATTGCATTGTTGGCCTTTGCTTTCATACTTTCGCCATTTATCGGTTTGTTATGGCGCACCCCCTGGAGCAAATTCACTGACATCGTTGTGAAGCAAGAAATTCGAGACGCTTTATGGTTGTCATTGAAGACATCGTTGATGACGGCAATCCTCTGCGTCATCTTCGGTGTTCCACTCGCATGGCTCTTGGCACGTGTGAACTTTCCTGGGCGCCGATTCATTCGAGCCTTGATGACTCTGTCAATGGTTCTTCCTCCTGTTGTTGGTGGCATCGCGCTGCTCTATACATTCGGTCGACGTGGCCTCTTCGGCCAATACCTCGATAGTTGGTTCGGTATTCGCTTACCCTTCACAACTACTGCTGTCGTCATGGCGCAATGTTTTGTCGCGATGCCCTTTTTGGTCCTCTCAGTTGAAGCAGGCTTACGTCAACTTGACTCTCGATTTGAAGACGTCGCCCGAACCCTTGGAGGTTCACGGTGGTACGTGTTTCGTCGAGTCACCCTGCCCAGTATCAAACCAAGTCTCATTGCTGGTCTGGTGCTCGCTTGGGCGCGGGCGCTCGGAGAATTCGGAGCCACCATCACTTTTGCCGGCAACTTGCCGGACATGACGCAGACAATGCCACTTGCCACGTACGCCGCACTTGATTCAAATCCTGAATCAGCCCTGATTCTTTCTCTCGTCATGGTCGCGGTTGCTTTTTCAATTCTGATTGCTCTTCGAGATCGATGGCTGGGCCGCGCAGATCAGGGGCCTCCGCTATGACTCTTGATACGCGCTTCGCTCTCACGCGTGGCACTTTTGAACTCAAGGTTGATCTCTCATTCAATGAGGGTGAAGTTGTGGCAGTCATGGGGCCCAATGGCTCAGGCAAATCAACTTTTCTTCATGCCATCGCTGGCTTACTCCCTGTGACCACTGGATCTTTAGTCCTCGACAACCAAACATTGGACGAAGCAACGAGAGAAGTTTTCATAGATCCGACTCAACGACCGGTCGGCATTGTCTTTCAGGGCGGGCTTCTTTTTGAGACCATGACAATTCTCGAGAACATCATTTTCGGACTGCGCGCTCGCAAGATCAAGCGAACAGAAGCAACGACTCAGGCCCAACCGTTGATTAATCAATTTGGACTGGCTGAACTTCTTGAGCGCCATCCACGCGAGCTCAGTGGTGGGCAAGCGCAACGAGTCGCTATTGCGCGGGCTTTAATCACCGCCCCCAAGGTCTTATTGCTTGATGAACCCATGTCTGGTCTTGACACCACAACTCGACAACTCGTACGTGCCGAGTTTCGCGAAGTGCTCGCTGGCTTTGCTGGATATCGAATTCTGGTGACCCATGATGTAGACGACGCGCTTTCAATGGCTGATCGAATCATTGAACTTGACCAAGGAAGAGTTATTTGGGACGGGCCCACATCTGAGCACCGAGGAAAGTTATGAGTCGCCAAGCTCGCGAGTCACATGATCTACTCCTTGGCGAATGGGCATGTCTCGGCTTGCTGTACAAAAAGCCATCGCATGGTTTTGCCATCGCTGCCCGACTCAAGCCTGGATCAGATATTGGTCGTATTTGGTCATTGACTCGACCACTCACCTACCGTGCGCTTGAACAACTGCAGATACATGGCTACGTCGAAGAATCAGGCGAAGAAGCAGGTCTGGCTGGTGGCAATCGCACACTTCTCACGATTACGAAACCAGGTCGCGCAATTTTTCGAACATGGATCAACACGCCTGTTGTTCACTTGCGAGACATGAGAAGCGAACTACTTCTCAAACTCGTATTAGCTGAAGAATGCGGAATTGATATTGCAGACATGTTGAAGACTCAACGAAAAAACACTAAAACCCTGCAACGCAATATTGAGAGCAGTATTAACGAAAACGGGGAAAACGATGTGGTCTTGGTGTGGCGTCGCGAAATCGCCGAAGCAACTCTGCGCTTCATTGACTCAATCAAGTAGTCAGCCCCGATAGGGACGAATACCACCAACCGGAACTGTTCCGAGTCGGCCTTGCTGATAGTCGTCAAATGCTTGACGAATTTCGTTTTCGGTATTCATGACGAACGGACCATAAGCGACGATCGGTTCACCGATTGGTTGTCCACCAAGTAGCAGAACATCGAGCGAAGATTCATCGTCGGCCTGCAACGAAATTGAGTCTCCACTTCCGTACACCGCCAACTGTCCTACATGAAATGGTCGACGTTCATCACTCACCGAACCCGAACCGGCAAGTGCGTAGGCCAAAGCATTGAAAGCTGGATTCCACGGCAACTCAACGCGTGCTCCCGCCGCCAGGGTCACATGTGAAACAACGATAGGGGTATGAGTTGACCCAGGTCCATGGAATTCGCCCAAATCGCCCGCAATCAAACGAATCAGTGCACCACCGTCGGGCGACGACAACAACGTCACTAGATCGGCTTCAAGATTTTGATAAGCCGGCGAAATCATTTTCTTGTGACTCGGGAGATTCACCCATAACTGGACACCATGAAAGAGTCCCCCAGAGATCACCAATTTTTCTGGTGGAGTTTCAATGTGCAAAATGCCTCCACCAGCCGTCATCCATTGCGTTGCACCGTCAGCGATAACTCCACCACCGCCATGTGAATCTTGGTGTACGAAAATTCCGTCCATGATGTACGTGACAGTTTCGAAACCACGATGTGGATGCCAATCGGTTCCACGTGGTTCATACGGCGCGTAATTGACTTCGCCCATTTGGTCCATGTGAATAAACGGATCAAGAATCTCGCGGCTCACACCTGCGAAAGCTCGTCGAACTGGAAAGCCTTCGCCTTCGTGCCCACTCGGAGCGGTGGTCACCGACAAAACTGGGCGCGAGTGACCTCCAAGCGGAGCGTTGATACGGGGCAGTGTCAATGTGTCGGCGGTAATTGCGGGCATGACATATTAAACACTTGCGAGCGCAACAAAATTGTGACCCTGATCAAAACAATTTTGGTCTCTCGTCACTTGATTAGGGTCCAAAGTCAATCCACCACTCAAAATGAACGCCGTAACTTCGCCTCATGGCTTTTCTTTACCCTGCTGGTACTCGACTGAGTGGCAAAGTGGCTCTCATTTCTGGTGGGTCACGTGGTCTCGGCGAAAGCCACGCACGGGCCTTGATTGCACAGGGAGCAAGAGTTGTCGTTGCCGACATCTTGGACGATGACGGTCAAGCGTTAGTTGCAGAACTCGGCGAGGCGAGCCGCTATATCCATCTGGATGTGACGAGTCGTACCGAATGGGCCAAAGCGGTCGCATTTACACTTCAAGAATTTGGAGCTCTCAACGTGCTCATAAACAATGCGGGAATCGCCCACTTTTCGCCCGTCGGCGAATACAAGCCCGAACAATGGGACACCATGATTGCCATCAACCTCACTGGCGTTTTTAACGGCGTTGATGCATCACTTCAAGCGTTGAAGGCGAGCGCACCCAGTTCAATCATCAATGTGTCGTCAATTGCTGGGCTTCGTGGCTATAGCGGTCTTGTCGGATATAACGCAGCAAAATTCGGAGTCACTGGCCTCACGAAGTCGGTCGCCTTAGATGTCGCGCAATTTGGTATTCGATGCAATTCCATTCACCCCGGCGTTATTGATACACCGATGACATCAAACGTGGGCACCCGCCGAAAGCATGTTGCCATGGAACGAACTGGTCGACCCGAAGAACTTTCAAGTTTGGTGGTCTATTTAGCCAGCGATGAAGCCAGTTTTTGCACCGGGGCAGAATTCATTTGTGATGGAGGCGAGTCTGCTGGCCTCGCCCCTAACGCTTTCGTTGAGTGACGTCGCCTATCGTGTAACAGTGCCTCTTTCAGCCCAGCAAAATCCCCTTCGTCGAATCGTTCATCGACAGGGTGCTACGGATCG
This sequence comes from Bifidobacterium breve, assembly GCA_943325425.2. GTDB lineage: Bacteria > Actinomycetota > Acidimicrobiia > Acidimicrobiales > Ilumatobacteraceae > Casp-actino8. Next base: position 5,412 of record CALPPJ020000064.1, read on the forward strand.
AAAAGTAGCGACTGGGCGCGAATTCATCATCTTGCTCACATGTCTGATGGCAAGCGCGGCCTTATCGATTGACCTCATGCTCCCGGCATTTCCCGAGATGCGCCAGGAATTCGGCATGTCACCCGACTCAACCAAAGTGAGCTGGATCGTCACCTCGTACTTTTTAGGTCTTGCCGTTGGGCCATGGCTCTACGGACCGGCATCTGATCGTTACGGACGACGTGCTCCCCTCTTCGCTGGCTTAACTCTCTTTATTGTCGGTGCTTTATTGGCAAGCATCGCTCCTTCGTGGGGCTGGGTCATTGCCGCGCGATTTATCTGGGGTCTTGGAACCGCAGCACCACGGGCGCTGAGCACCGCCATGATCCGCGACCGTTATGAAGGAACAGCAATGGCGCAGTTGATGTCGCGCATGGTTGCAGTTTTCTTACTCGTCCCAATTCTTGCCCCAAGTGTTGGTGCTGGCTTGATCAAGATCGCACCATGGCGCATTGTTTTCTGGGTACCCGCTGGTGTCGCACTCATCTTGATGATCTGGTCGCGACGACTGCCAGAAACTTTGGCTGTCGATAAGCGCCGTCCATTCACGTGGAGTGCGGTCGGCCAAGCTGGGCGCGAAGTGATGACTCATCGCGCCACATTGAGCTTCATCGTTGCGATGACTTTCCTTTTCGCGGTGATGACGACATACCTCTCTGGTTCAGAGGTGATTGTTGAAGATGTCTACGGATATGGCTCATGGTTCCCACTTATTTTCGGCACCTTGGCAGTTTTGCTCGCAGTTAACTCGCTGAATAATGCGCGCATCGTGCAACGAATGGGAATTAACAAACTCGTGCGGCAAAGCTCGCTGATTGCCGTCGGCACTTCTGTTCTATTACTCATCGTTTCATTTACTAACCACGGGCGCCCGAACTTTTGGCTGTTCTTCATTGCGCTCGCCCTCGTGATACCAATCGCCCAAGGGCTCGTACCGAACTGCAATACTGCGGCCATGATGCCCGTCCCCCATATCGCGGGAACAGCGTCATCAATCATTGCGACGGTCTCAACAGCCGGCGCGGCACTGTTAGGCAGTCTCGCGACAAGTCAATTTGACGGAACCGTGCGACCACTGGCGCTCATCATCTTTACCTTTATTTCAATCGGGACTATCGCAATTTTCATCGGCACCAAAGCGACAAAATCGTCTCATCACACAATGACGTGAAATCCATTCGCTCGAGCAGCTGCGGAGAGGGACTCATCAGAACTAGCGAAAACATTAGCCTTCATAGATATGGCTGAGGCCAGATGGATCGAGTCATATCCGCGGAGGGAAAACTCTTCCGCCAATTCGGCTGCCATCTTGACAAGTTTTGAAGTTACCTCTACTAAATACAGTTGAGAATGAAGGTCTTCAAGTATTGATTTTGCTTTCACCAAGTTTGCGCCGTTAATCCGCCCTCTTCTTTTCGCAGCAGCCAATGCAGCCCTTGACTCAACGTACAACACCATTGACGAACCTAAAGTTGACGAGACGTTCCAGATTTCTTCAGCCTGTTCAGAACCAATTTCATCAATGAGCAACTTGACAAATAGTGAGGTATCAAAATATGAGATCATCGACGTTCTGCAATGACTAATTCGCTCACACTGCCTTTGGATTGAATTCTTTGCTTTGGTAGTTCGCGAACTCGACTTTTTGGAGCCTGGATGATCCCAGATGCGACTAATTCA
>CALPPJ020000065.1 GCA_943325425.2 Bifidobacterium breve
AACATTGACAAAAGTGCTTGAGCATTCACTGATCGGGGCGAGCGCGCATCACGATGAATGAGCCACTTCTCTTTTGAGTTCTCGATTATGGCTGGTAACAACAAACCAGATTCAATGAGTTCATCAATGCGTGGTCGCGCTAATGCCGGTTTGATGCGGAAGTAATCAGCAATATCTTTAGCAGTCGCAACGCCTAGTGAACGCGCCCCGATATCAAGCAGTTCACGCTGCGCATCGTGAACGCTCGGAGTGCGTGCTCGAAGGTGTTGCTGAGGAATCACGCGTTCGGGCAAGTCGTATAAACGGGCAAAGTCATTCGTGCGACGAGTTGCAGTGACTCGACCACACATAAACAAATACTCCAGTGCCAACTTGGCTTTATCCCAATCCCACCATTGGCCTTTTTTCTCAGTGCGCTCAGATAACTCGCCAGCAGCCAATGGCCCTTCGGCAACAACTCGCTGAAAAACTTCTTCAACATATTTCGGATGCTGCTTCAACAGCTGTTCAGCGCTGCGCCAGGGACCCTCAAGTGATTGCTCCATCTTCCATCGCCACAGGCGATGATGTTCGGTGCGTACGTGAGCAGCCTCATGCCCCCAATACTCAAAGAGTTCACCATCATTGGTTGCTAACGGAATGAAGTCACGAGGATGTTCACCAAGACGCGAGAACAAAGGCAGTTCTTGGCTTCGCACTAAAACATTCACCGAATCAATCTGAATGAGACCGATGTGATCAAGAACTTTTCGTAAGTGCCGACGATCAGTGCGACCAGATGGCCGAGCCTGCGCAAATCCCTGAGCCCCCAACGCAATACGTCGCGCTTGCGCCGTACTGAGTGGGGTCACTCGAGAATTCATCTATTGCAAAACTCAGTGGACTAAATCAGTCAGCAACAGTGATGGTGACTGACTTGATCACCACGTCGGTCACGGGGCGATCGCCGCGTGCCGTCGGAACATTTTGCATAGCCTCAACAACTTCGAGGCCCTTCACAACCTGACCAAACAACGCGTAAGCGGGCGGCAAGCTGACACCGCTCGGGCCACTGATCAAGAAGAACTGTGAACCGTTGGTGTTCGGTCCGGCATTGGCCATTGCCAGTGAACCGATCTGGTACTGGCCAGCCTTGGGAAGTTCATCAGCGAACTTGTAACCAGGTCCACCCATACCGGTGCCGGTCGGGTCGCCGCCTTGGCAGACGAATCCCTGAATGATGCGGTGGAAGATGATGCCGTCGTAGTAGTGATTGAGCGCCAAGAAGATGAAGCTGTTCACGGTACGAGGTGCCTTGATGGCGTCGAGGGCAATGACCAGAGTGCCCATCGAGGTTTCCATGGTGGCGGTATAACGCTTGGTGACGTCGATCCCCATTTCGGGCTCAGAAGAGAACTTCTGGCACTTGGGGGCGGATCCGTCGAAAGGGGGGAAAGTTGTGGACATAGGTCAAAACACTATCTGCCGACTACTCTGAGCCCATGTCCTCGCCGGAATCAACCAACGAAGAATCAACAACACTCATCGATCTTGACGCCATTGAGCGCGATTTGGCCGATGTTGAAATGGCCTTGAGCCGTCTTGATGCGGGCACCTATTGGGTGGACGAAATCACGGGCCAACCTTTGCCCGATGCAGTGCTCGAAGCCAACCCATTGGCTCGCCGCAACCCCGCATAGCCAGCACCCTTTGGCAGTTCTTGCCAAAGGACTAACAGAAGTTGTCAATAGTCCCCCAAAAGATTTGGTACTTTTTTCTCCGGCGGGGCGAGACCGTCCCCCTTGAGCGGAGGGAAAGTTATGGAAAACGATGAGATTCAAAGTCTCAAAAATCAGCTAGCAACATTACAAGTTCAACTTAACCAACTAGAAGCTGCAAGCGAACCAGAGCGTGCATCTCGCCGCAATATGTTGCGACTAGCAGGTGGAGCCGCAGTCGGCGCAGTCGCTGGTGGTCTTGCCTTTGGTGCACAACCTGCAAACGCAGTAGGTCTACTCGCCGACAAAGTTGAAAAAGGTATTGATAACGCCGTCAATAGTCCGACCATTCTTAATGGTGCGGGTTTCACCTCTAGTGGCGGGCGAGGGATTCTTCACATCACTGATGACAACACCGTTACAAATGGCTCAGCAATTAATGCGGGCATCACCGTTTCTGCCAATGACATCAAAATCAGAACAGGACTTGCTGTCGTCGCTTCGGACTACGGCGCAAAACTCGATAGCCCAATTCCTTTAAAACTAATGGACAGTTCAAGTTCGGTAGCACCTACCGTTGCAAGTGGATATAAAGGTCAATTCAAAGTCGTCGGAAGTGACTTGTGGTATGCAGTTGCTGGAAATATTGGCGCAAATTCGGCTCGCTGGCGAAAAATTGCTTCGTTGCACACCAACCTGAACCGTGAAAGTGCCCCACCTCGGACTCTTAGTACAGCCGCTAGCAAGGGTGACTTGGTGTTGGACTCAAATGGCGATTTCTGGCTGTGCACGGTTGCCGGCACGCCAGGAACATGGACCCAACTTGGAGCCCCGATCAACCCACAATTCGTCGCAATTGACCCAATCCGCGCATACGACTCACGCAAAGCTGCCTATACGACCAACGGTGTGATGGCGCCAAATTCATCACGCGTAATCTCCGTTGCCGACGCCCATGACAGCGAAGGCGCAGTTACCACGGCGAACGCAGTTCCTAACGGAGCAACTGCGGTGGCGTTTAATATCACAGCTACAGGTGCTAACGGCGGAAATTTCTTTTCGGTTAATCCGGGCGATGCTGCCTCTTACACAGCTTCAACTGTCAACTTTGCTGCAGGGCTTGACATCGCAAATGCTTCTGTCGTAAAGCTTGATTCCAGTCGACAGATCAAAGTTTTTTGCGGCGGAGATGTTGGAAGCGCCCATGTCATCATCGACATCGTCGGTTATTACCAATAGCTGAACCTTAGTTTGCTCCTAGTGCAAAAGAATAAAATGGCGGGTGTCACTTGGCGACTCTCAACGCCAAGTGACACCCTGTTTGCTTACCAAGTCGCGGTTGCCAACGATCCACGATGGTGGCGGGCTTGTAAAAATGGCCTGTCACCTCAATCGGTTATTGAGGTGGCAAAATCGTTTGCCGCAGGAGTTGTCATCAGTAACGAGGCAAGAGATTTAGGTATCGCTTTTTTAAGCGAAACCGGCGCAGCCGGAACCGGAATGCTTGATATTTGGTCTCTTCAGGATTCAGAGGCGATTGAAAGTGTCTCCGACATCATCCCTGAAATACTCAGCGCGGCCTTTTCTGCTTCAAATATCCGGGCTCTGTATTTTGAACGCTTTGAAAATGATGTTGATTTGCGGGGAGATTCGCGACCTTGGTGGAAACTCCAAATTGAGTACCCGGATTTCGCAATGATTCAAGGAAAATATGAAAATCGAACCTGTTGGGTATTGACGCGAAGCGACTTTGAGATTCATTCTTCGTCAATTATGGATTCCGAAGCATGATTATTCATACCTCCCGAGCAATTTTTCGACCCATTACGCCAGACGATTACACCAGTCTGTACAACATTGAGAATGACCCCCTGTCCACTTCTACCTGGAGGTATAAAACCGGAATGCCCCCGCCAGAAGAATATGAGTCAGCGCTATGGCGTCAGACTGATGCCATCTGGGTCGTAGAAGGTCGGGAGAGCCGCCAAATTATCGGTTACCTGCAACTTCATGATGTCGACCTTCGTGCTCAACATGGTTGGTTTTCTATCTATTCTCGAGCTGATAGTCGAGGTAGTGGTTTTGTGATGGAGGGTTTGATGGCCTTCTGCGAGGCTGTATTTAACGAGTGGCCACTTCGCTGGATCTACGCACATTCTTTAGAACAAAACGTTCATTCATTTGATTCCGGCATTCGCCGTGGCGATGCAGTTCGCCTAGGCATACTTCAAGATCGAATGTTGATTGACGGTGTGCTTTCTGATGTACATGTCATCGGAATATCTCGTGAAAGTTGGATGTCAAGCAAATTGAGAGAACGTTTCAATCGTCTCCGTAATCGCTGATAGTTCTCAGTCGGCAAGACTGAGAACATGAGCCACAGCATTCAGCAGCGCACCATTCGCACTAACGGCGTCGATCTTGTTGTTACCGAGGCCGGAGACCCGTCGGGGCCGTGCATCATCTTGAGCCACGGCTTCCCCGAGTCAGCGCATTCGTGGCGTCACCAGATGCAGCCACTCGCCGATGCTGGATATCACGTACTTGCTCCCGATCAACGAGGTTATGGCTTCTCGTCGTTGCCAAAAAATGTCACCGACTACGGCATCCAAAATCTCACTGGTGACTTAGCCGGATTACTTGATGCCACCGGACATGACGATGCAATTTTTGTTGGTCATGACTGGGGTGCTTTAGTCGTCTGGGAAATGGGCCGACTACATCCCGATCGTGTCAAAGCCATTTGTGCAGTGAGTGTTCCGTTCACACCATGGCCGATGAAGCCCACTGAACTTTTCAAGATGATGTTCACCGATCGCTTCTTTTACATGTTGTACTTCCAAGAAGTTGGTCCAGCCGAAAAAGAACTCGGCGCCGATATTCGCCACACGATGCATCAGTTCATGTGGGCAGCTTCTGGTGCGATGTACAAACCAGGTCCCACCGACCCCGCTGAACTCCCCCCGATGGCAGGACCTGGTTTCTTAGACATGTTCAAAGATGTCCCGACGCATCTACCAACTTGGTTAACCCAAGACGATCTCGATTACTACGTCAAACAATTCACGAACAGTGGATTCTTTGGCCCGGTGAGTTGGTATCGCAATCTTGATGCCAACTACGAAGTACTCAAGGAGATTCCGGTTGATCGTATTTCAATGCCCACATTCTTTATCGGCGGTGACAAAGATGGCGTGATTGCTTCACGCTTAGACACGCTTGATGCAGTGAACGGCATGACCCCCAATTACAAGGGCAGCGTCATTATTCCAGGCGCTGGTCACTGGACTCAGCAAGAAATGCCCGATGAATTCAACGCGGCGTTGATGGGGTTCTTGAAGAACCTCTAAAAGGTTGCGCCCATACCTTGGTTGCGTCAACTCCGTGAGGCGGCCAATTGTCATCACATGAATACGCATGCCATTCAAATGGATTGCGATAGTACGCAGTTGCATCGACCTCATCAATCAACTTTGTTTTTCGTCCAGCCACAAGCCACTTCACCGTTGCAACAATTGAGCCAACCGCAAACCAGCCGGCATAGACGACCGGATAAATCGGTCCGAACATTCGCGCTTGCCAGACATGTTGATCTTCATGATCGGTGACTAACTTGCGGCGACGTTCGCCAAGTGTTCCGTCACGATCTGCCGCGCCATTCACGACATATCCAAACGTCACCGCAAAACCGCGGCGCAAAACCAAACCCTTCTCAAAGGTCATTCGGTTCTGTCGAGTCGTCAAAGATTCATCAATGTGAGCACCAGTTGCTGCGTTCACACCAATTGCAACAACGGAAGCGGTTGTCGTCGCCAAGGCCCACGTGTGATCAAGAACAAACGCACCGATGCCACGATTTGATTTCCAGTCGTAGATGCGTCGTGCACCCGAAACCGCACCACTTAAGGCACCGATTGCTGTTCCCAAAACTGGGAATCCCACAATTCGACCGGTGATGCCACCTAACAACGCCCCAGCGACACCAACGGTGATTGCTTCGTGCGAAACCTTGCTCACCAGATAAATCCTTTTTGCCCTAACGATAGAAAATCCATGAGCGCCGCAACCGAGACATGTAGAGCAATGCCCCACCACACACTTTTTGTGCGATACGCCAAGTACCCCATCACGATTCCACCGATGATCGCCGCCAGTGCTTCAACTGGTGGTTTAGAGAAATGAATCATCAAATACGGAATTGTGGCAATGAAAATTGATGCCTGGCCAAATCGCTTCGCTAAACCCAAAACGAGAAATCCGCGAAAGAAAGTTTCGACGGCAACGAACTGCAACACATAAAAGATCCACCAAACGCGCAAGTCCGACCAGGCACCTTCCTGGCCACGAAATACTTCGAATAGTGGATAACGCTCTTGAAACTCGGCGGTCGTGCTGGCAACTACAACAAACGGAACCGCAATCGCCAGCAAAATCGCGTAGTACTTCCAGTGACTTGTAGTACCCCGAAACTTCCAACCAATATCAATTGGCTTCATGCCGATACATCGAACAACGATCAGTGGCACTATGAGATAGCTCACTATCTGGGTTCCTGCCCACCAACACATTTCATCCAAACGTGTTGTGGAATCCGGTATGTAACGAATCCCGAAGCGACCAAACCACAGACTGATCAGCGCGGCAACAAATATCACTATCGAGCGACGATCAAGATCGTCGCTCATTTTTGTTTCTGTCACCGTTCGCGAAGCTTAGAAAGCAGACGCAAGATTTCGAGATAGAGCCACACCACCGTGACCATGACTCCGAAAGCTGCATACCACTCTGTTGACTCGGGCATTCCTTGCTTGGATCCACGCTCAATGAAATCAAAGTCGAGAGCCAAGTTGAATGCGGCCAAGCCAGCAACTAAGAAACTAAATCCGACGCCGAAGAGACTTGTTGACTGAATGAATGGTGGCGTTGCACCGAACAGACTCATCAATAATGAGACGCCATAAAACAATGCAACACCCATAGTTGCGCCAATCACAATGCGGCGGAACCGATCGGTCACCTTAATGATGCGCAGGCTGTACATCGCCAACATCACTGCGAAAACTGCAATCGTTGCACCGGCTGCTTGCACCACAATGCCGTCGTAGTACGTCTCATACGCTTTGCTAATTGCACCAACGAATAAACCTTCGGCAATCGCGTACACCGGTGCCAAGAACTTCGCGAGATGTGGTTTGAACGCCAACACAATCGCTAGCACAAATCCGACCAACAAGCCACCAATGGCATAGGCCGGAAACTTGTAGACCTCGCCTTGTGGTGCGTCCACTCCGAGCCAGCCGACAACCGCCGCAGCAAGTAAAAGAAGGAATAGCACGGCAGTCGCTCTCGCTGTCCCAGCACCGGTCATCGTGCGACCTGTCGTTACC
>CALPPJ020000066.1 GCA_943325425.2 Bifidobacterium breve
AATACTTGTAATAGCTCTCCATTGCTTATCAAATATGGGGAGTTCCACCCGAGAACTGAGAAGGATAAATCCGAATGACCAAGGCAGAGTTGATCGACGCAGTGGCAAAAGTTGCCGACGTGAGCAAGGCGGACGCCGAGCGCACGCTGGGTGCATTTTTTGACCAGCTAGTGGATGCGACCAAGACAGGCGACAAAGTGGCATGGCCAGGCTTCGGCTCGTTCACCACAAAAGTTCGTGCCGCCCGCACGGTTCGTAATCCGCAGACAGGTGCTTCGATGGAGTCTCCTGCGTCACGCCAAATGAAGTTCACTGCGAGCTCAACGCTCAAAGCGATTCTTAATCCAAACAAATAAGCAATAACAAACAGAAAGGGATATTCCCATGGCAGCAAAGAAGAAGGCTCCGGCCAAAAAAGTAGCAGCGAAGAAGGCTCCCGCCCGTAAGAAGGCAGCAGCTAAGAAGGTTGCTAAGAAGGCTCCGGCCAAGAAGAAGGCAGCAGCAAAGAAGGCTCCGGCCAAGAAGGCTCCCGCCAAGAAGAAGGCAGCAGCTAAGAAGGTTGCTAAGAAGGCTCCGGCCAAGAAGAAGGCAGCAGCAAAGAAGGTTGCAGCAAAGAAGGCTCCCGCCCGTAAGAAGGCAGCAGCAAAGAAGGCAGCTCCCGCAAAGAAGACAGCAGCCAAGAAGGTTGCTAAGAAGGCTCCCGCCCGCAAAAAGGCAGCAGCTAAGAAAAAGTGATTTCATCCCGATCACATCGGGACTGGAACTGATTGAGCGGGGGGAAACCCCCGCTCAATTCTTTTATTCGGACTAGTTGTATTCCGGTCCTGATCGATAGATCACTCTGACTGAAAGATCACTTGATCGACCTGTCACTATTAATCCATGACACTGGGTCCGATGATCGCCGATCTTGAGTCCGAACACGAGTCGTTGGACCAGATCGTCGCCGATCTTGATACTCAAAAATGGTTGGCACTCACCGATTCACCAGGTTGGACAATCGCTGATCAATTAAGTCACTTGCAATTCTTTGATGAGCGAGCCGTTTTGGCGATGAATAGCCCCGATGAATTTGGCGAAGATCGCCAGCGCATTATTTCGGCAGCTCCCCAAGATCTGTCGATTGAGTTAGGTCGCTCAGTTTCATCAGCCGAACTACTTGATTCGTGGCGCCGGTCGCGGCGCGAACTCATCAGCGCGGCACATTCAGTCGATCCAACAGTCAGAGTGCCGTGGTACGGGCCAGCAATGGCTGTGAAGTCATTTTTGACCGCTCGACTCATGGAGTGTTGGGCCCATGGCGAAGATATTGCGCAAGCTTTATGTGTGCACCGAGATCCGACGGCGCGTCTGAAGCATGTGGCTCATATCGGAGTCGGAGCTCGGGCGTTCAGTCTGATGATAAATCAACTCCCCGAAGATCCCTTGTCGATCCGAGTTGAATTGATTTCGCCCGAAGGTGAACTGTGGACTTGGGGTGACGAATTATCTGCTCAACGGGTGACGGGAAACGCTGTCGACTTCTGTCTTGTTGTGACTCAACGTCGAGCGCTCTCGCAGTCACAACTCTCAGTGGTAGGTGAATCTGCAACGACGTGGATGGGCGTGGCTCAGGCTTTTGCCGGAGGCCCAACGCAAAAGAAATAAACGAGGGTTTGTCAGATGTCGGAGATCTTCTTAAAAATCTCCGCGGCTGGGCGATCAATACGTTGCCCAAGGGCAATCATTCGTTGACGCATTCGCTCAGAAAAATTGTCGAGGGCAGTCTGATCAATCGCCTTCATTGTGCTTTCAAACTGTGATTCGTGGGCTAAGAGAGAGGCGATTTTTTGCTCAACAAAACCACCGATGTCTTCTCCGTGGTCGGGCTCATCGGCCTCCCAAAGCAACAAGTGTTGTGGCCTGTGGTGGGCTATTGCGTGTTCCTTAAAGAAATGCGGATCTCGCGACGCAACCACGGCATCGCAGGTGAGGAATCCGGCGTGGCGGTGATCGGGATGTAAGCGATATCGCTTCCACGGGTCATGGCCGAGCACGACTTGAGGTTTGAGACGCCGAATATGTCGGGCTATCTCACTACGGAGTTCTCGAGTATCGGCAAGGTCTCCGTCAACTTGCTGAAGAAAAATCACTTCGCCTTGTGAGCCCAAACGACGAGCGGCTTCGCGTTGTTCGATCTCGCGCTGAGCAATCAGTTTTGGGATGTCGGCATTGACGTTCCAGGTGCCTTTTGAACCATCGGTGAGCACGAGATGATTGATGGAACAGCCAGCTGCGGCCCACTTGGCCAAGGTTCCGCCACAACCGAACTCAATATCGTCAGGATGTGCACCGATTGCTAACGCCACCTGCGGAACGTCTAGATCGACACTTGCCATCTTCGTCAACGCTGCGGGTACAGGTTGGCCAGGTTCGTTGCTCTGAGTCATGTTCGGATCCAATCAGGGAGAAGCGTAGGCAAAATATTGGCGATCACAGGATGTTGGAGATCGTCGGATGTATCAATGTCGAAACCCAAATACGTGCTTTCAAAGATGTCAACGTGACAGTTCAAACGGTGAGCTTCATGTTGATGATGCGTAAATGAGTTTTCGCCATAGGCGAACTGCCACTTTCCAATCAGCGAACTAGAAAGGGCGAGCACGTTGGTTCCGTCGCGGTGCCGATCGGGATTGATGAGCACTCGGCCATTGTCGTCGTCACGAGCAGATTGCAGCACTGCGATGACCTGATCTAGTTCGTTCGGAAGCGGAAGGTCGGCGTGCACAATCATGAGCATGTCGGCGGGATACTTCTCAACAATGAGGGGAGTTGCCTCGTGCAGAGAAGCGTTGAGGCCTCGAGACTCAACCCGAATCGGAATGGCATCGCAATTCCGCGCCCAGGTTTCAACCTCATCATCGTCACAAACGACAAACTTGAGGCATGGGACATGACGGCGCAAAACACCGGTCGCACAGTTTTGTGCCAAAGTGCGGCGTTGAATCGGTGACAGGCTGGCACTGAGGCGACTTTTGGCATCGTCAAATCCGCGAACTGGAACTACGAGGGCGACATGCCGTGATACATCAGAATGGGCTGTCGAATGAGACACGACGTGAGCCTACGACTTTGGGTGAACGCTGAGACGACTCGCTTGAGGTCTGCGCCGTATACGCTCGGCTTATGGTCCTTGCGGTGAACCACCAGTCAATACGGGTTGCTGTTATTGGGGCAGGTTCATGGGGGACGACCGTTGCAAGTCTGGCGGCAGAAAATACTCCAACTGTTTTGTGGGCTAGAAGAACCGAACTTGCCGACGTGATGACGCGCACTCGAAGTAACCCCGATTATCTCGGCGAATTCTCGTTGCCCGAATCTTTGCAATTCACGGCCGATATGTCCCACGCGGTTGGAGACGCCGATGTTGTCGTGATGGCGGTCCCGTCGCATGGGTTTCGGGAAGTCGTCGCCGAGGTGGCGCGTTTCATTCGACCGTGGGTCCCTGTTGTGAGTTTGTCAAAAGGTCTCGAGCGCAGTTCGTTAAAGCGAATGAGTGAAGTTGTCGCTGACGAGATTCCAGGTCATCCCGTTGCTGTTCTGACGGGACCGAACTTGGCGAAAGAAATCATGCAGGGCCAACCGGCGGCGGCAGTTGTCTCGATCAACGACAAAGTGATTGCTGATGAACTTCAGAAGATTTTTTCCCGTCCAACACTTCGGGTGTACACCAACCCCGACATTGTCGGTTGTGAAGTGGCAGGAGTCGTGAAGAATGTGATCGCCATTGCGTCAGGAATGGCGGCAGGAATGGGCTTTGGTGACAACACTCGGGCGACGCTCATTACTCGAGGCCTCGCTGAAATGACGCGTCTTGGCATGGCGATGGGCAGCGATGGCTATACCTTCGCTGGACTTGCCGGAATGGGCGACCTCATCGCCACCTGTGCATCAACTCAAAGTCGCAACAATACGGTGGGGCGGCGCCTCGGCGAAGGTGAAACAATTACCGACATTTTGCAATCGATGACAATGGTCGCCGAAGGGGTCAAGAGTTCGCCGGCTGTGCTTGACTTGGCACGGCGTTATTCCGTCGAAATGCCAATCACCGAACAAGTGGTGGCGGTGTGCCACGAAGGACGAAGTGCAGCTGATGCAGTTGCGCAACTCATGCAACGACGACGGAGAAGCGAAATTGGCTGAGACATTTTCACAAGAAGTATCCGTGAGCGGTCGAACTGTCGGAATACTCGGTCAACCGTGGCGCGCCACAGTGACGACTGCAGGTGATGTTTATCCGTGGGATGAGGTTGAAGCGATTCGCTGGTATGTCGCGGCCGATGACCGTTGGCATATTCCATCTGACGAAGTGGCAGTTCGGCAACGGTCGATTGAAGGCGCTCCAGTCTTAGAAACTCGGTTACGTATCCCGGGCGGTGATGTCATCCAGCGAATTTGGGTTGCGTCGGGGCGTCAAGGTAGTTCGGCATTGATGATGGAATTTGAAAATGATTCTCCGATGGCGATTGCGATTGCCATTGATCGGCAGAATCTCTTGGTCTCGCGGCCAGTAGCAGTTCGATCGGCGTCAGGAGAATGGCCCGCTCCAGGACTTGACATTCCTCGTGAGCCGACCGTCATTCCTGTCGGTCACCGCACCTCAGTGCGGGCTGCTCTCGTGACCGCTGGAACTGCGACAGGGCTACAGGTTGCTGACTTTGCCGACTGGTCGGCGGTGGTCCGTGGTTGGGTCGCGTTGAGCGAGCAAGCATCAAATTTTATGGTCGCCGATCTTCGTGACGGTTTACGTGTCGACGAATTGATTGTTGCCGAACGCACTGAAATTGCTTTGAATCCAACCGAGCGTAGTGATGAGCCGCAAGAGGCAGTTCGTTGGTTGCAGGAACAGCGTGAACTGAAGCGCATGAAATTGCATGAAGAATTCAATGAAAGCGATTTAGTTGAATTAGCTGGAGCAATTGAAGTGATCTCTCGGGCCGTTAAGCGCGGTCGGTTGTCAACTCCTCTCGCGCTCAAAGGTATGAATTCGGCGCGGTATTTGTTGGGCACTGGGCAAGATCGAGCTGTGGAAGACTTGCGAAAAGTTGTCGCCAAAATGGTCGGAACGAAGAAGGCCACATTGATGAGTATGTTGTCTCACGTTGTGGATGACTCTTCATCCGCTTCGGCAGAACCCATGGTCGTGAGCGAACTGGAAAGTGAGTTTGCGGTTATGACAGATGATGATTGCATCACTTTGTTGCCGAACGGAATGAAGCCAGAACGGCTTGGAGTGCAATTCGAAGCTCATGGCCTTGCCCTCGGAGCCGAGTTTCGCGTGTCGTTCGCAGTTCGTTGGCATGGGCCGAACGCGGCGGTGATTTGGGAAATTGAAGGTCCACGGGAAATCACGTTGCGATCTGGTGTTGACCTTTCGTGGGCGTCTTCTCACCTCGCGGGTGAGGCTCTCTGGCGAGTAGACAATGTCCCAGAAACTGCCTTGGCAACATCAGACGGTGTGTCGTTCTCGTAGTGAGTTTCGGACCACTATGTGCGATGTATTAGTTGCGCTTCCACCAGCAACAGGTGGGGATTCGTTATTTGCCAAGAACTCTGATCGCCCTCCGCACGAAAGACAAATTCTTGAGTGGATCGAGGCGCGATCGGAGAAGTTAACTCGTGCGACCTACGTTGAAATCAAGGGCCACGAGACTCTGACCCAACGCTGCATTATCTCGCGACCAGAATGGGGTTGGGGTGCCGAGCATGGCGTCAACGAATCTGGAGTCGCGATTGGTAACGCCACGATTTACACGACGCTTGATCCGCGAGGATTTCCTGAAGCGCTCACGGGAATGGACATCGTGCGGTTAGGGCTCGAACGGGCGACAAGCGCTCGACAGGCCATGGAAATCATCATCGAACTCATCACGACGTATGGCCAAGGTGGTTCGGGTCATGCGCCTTCGGCGAGTCCTCGTCCTTACTGGAATAGCTTTTTGGTTGCTGATGGATCATCGGGTTGGGTGATTGAAACAAGTGGACGCGATTATGCAGTTCAAGAAATTGTCGACACGTGGGCAATCTCAAATCGCACCACAATTCCTGAATTTGATGTTCAGCGACATCCTCGCCAGCCAGTTGAAAGGTTGGTTGATCCTCGACTCAATGCCTCACGCGACGTACTTGAATGCCGACCGGTAACGACAGATTTATTGAAATCGCACCTAGTTTCACACTGTCAATCAAACGAGGGATGGAATGTGTGCATGCATGTTGAAGGCATTGAGAAGACCACTGCGTCAATAATTGCAGAATTAAGCATTCAGGACGGTCCACGCGTTTGGGTAACCCAAGAGAGTCCTTGTCAGTCTCAGTATGAGCTACTGACCTTTTAAACAGTGGTTATTGACGAGTTGTTTGAACTATTGCGATGAGCGCCTGAAGACGTTGCTTCACTAATGCTTCAATAGTCGGATCTGTGGTTGAACCGTCAGATGAAATATGCACGGCACCTTTGGCGATCTGACCAATGGGTTCAGTGATCATGGTGTTGCCGAGTAGTCCTAAAATTCCGCTGAGTTGCTCAATCATGTGCGCACCACCGGTTCCTCCCGAGGAGCTGATCAAACTGATCACCTTCCCCGAGAGCGCATGCTGACCCATCGGCCGGCTGGCCCAATCAATGGCATTCTTCAGAACCGCTGAAGGTCCGAAGTTGTATTCGGGGGCGGCGATAAACAGAGCATCTGCTTGACGAACGAGATCGCGCCATTGCTGTACCACTTCCGGAGTTCGCGCCGGGTCCTCGAGATCTTCGTTGTAAAACGGGAGTGCCCCAATGTCGCCATGAACGGTAAATGTGACATCGGTCGGCGCGAGTTTTTGTGCCAACTTCACGAGTCCTCGATTTGATGATTCTTGACGCATGCTTCCGAATATTCCGAGGATATGAATTGACATGTCTCAATTATGACCCTGAAGTGGTGCGTGAGAGCGAC
>CALPPJ020000067.1 GCA_943325425.2 Bifidobacterium breve
GATGGTTCCGACCCAACAGTGATGAATCACGTCTTCAGGATCAAGAGATTGTGCCGGAGCATGCTCAACTAACCAATTGACACCACCACGTTGAGATGCCACGGCAACGCGTGCCGTGGCATCAAGTTCAATAATAATCGCCAGATCGTCGGGCCCTGCCGAACGAATGACTGGCTCAATGCTCATCAGCGACTACGGGAATAACGGACAGGTGTCGTCGCCGATTGGACACATAGGCGCGCCTTTGCGAACGAGCAAGAAGCACTGAGTGCACATCCGTTCATCGGCACGCTTTGGTTGGATGCCACTTTCGGGATCATTAGACAACTGAATGTCTTCTTCTTCCTCTTCGGGCTCCTCTTCATCGTCCTCGCTGCGACCCTTGACCCGAGCCGCCAAAATGACACCTAAGTCTTCTTCGATGTCGTCTTCGCCGATGAGCTCATCGTCGTCGTCATCATCATCGTCTTCGGCGACATCCTTCTTGGCCTTCTTAGCCTTCTTTTTGGCGACCAGCGGCACAATCTCGGCCTCTGGATCCTCTTCGGCCAGAACGGTGTCAAGATCTTCGACCCCGAGGTCTTCTTCGTCCTCGAGTTCGTCGTCAAGCAACTCATCAGGGTCGGTCTCGTCGACTACTTCTTCTTCCTCGAGAAACTCCTCGTCGAGTTCTGGATCCAAATTGTCATCATCTTTTGCCATGAGATTTCCTGTTACTCCTGAAGTTTGACCACTGATACCCATTTAAAAAAATAGGAGTGAGCGCGGATAATAGACACGCTGAGTCACCCAACTGTTGGATACTTGGGTGACACTAGTCACGAACTGCCTAAACGGTGTACTTATTGGCCCCCACGACGGGATTCAGCTCGACGTTCGGCGGCCAAACGCTCCAGCTCGGGAGCCTCAACAGTGAGATGGGTCATAGCCTCAGCAACGGCCTTATGCCCAGCTTGTTCACCGATCAGACGATGCATTTCCAGAGCTACACGGCGATAAGCCGGATGCCCTTGGGGCGATGAACGCAATTCGAGCATATGCATGGCTTCACGAGCGTTGAACTGCATGACATAGCGCACTCGATAGGCCATTGAAACGGCGTATGACGCCTGCTGCGGGAATTCTGGCTTCATGGCATCAAAGAGTCCGGCCGAGCGGCTCATAACCTCATCAAAGGCGACCGTCTGTCCCGCTTCATCAATCAAATCGGGACGGGTGTACCCGTGATTCGGTGTGAGGGGTTGCCATTCGATGGTCAACATGCGATGGCGTTGCATATCTCGGAATGCGCCGTAGTCGGACAGCACATCAAATCGATAGTCGGTCCGTTCAAAAGCGCGGCCAGGGCGATGGCGACGGTTTTCACGATCACCGATATACGCCTTCAAAATGGCCACCTTTTCCGCATGACTCATACGTTGAACGCGCTGCATGATTTGTGTTTCGGGCAGGCTCGTATGCGAATAACAAATTGCGGCAATCAACTTGTCTTCGCCTTCAGGATCAAAATCGGTGAGAACCACTGGAGGACTGTGATCAACGGGAGTCTCGGCGAAAAGTCCGCCCACAAGTTCGCTCGTTGATTCGCGAGTGTCAGACAAATAATCGCTCCAACGTCCGCCACGATCGGCCAGGTCGACGCGCTTCAAGAAACTCGGAATGACTTTGCGCAACTCTTCAAGCATCAAATCGGCATAGTGACGAGCTTCCGGCAATGGATGCGACCGCATCCGAATCAGCATTGCTTCGTACGACTGGCCACTGCCGTAAATGCCAACGTTTGATAACGAAGCCGCCGGCAAAACTCCACGTACCGCATCAAGGGCCTTGGCTCGCGTTGCCATACGGAAGACAAAATCACTGTCGGCAGGGTCACGCTTTACCGAGGCCCGAACATGATCGGTGACCTTTTCAATCAGTTGCGAATATGAATCAAACATCCGATCCATATCGCCCACATAGCGCGTTCCGTAACGCGAATTCAGAACTTCAGGATCGCGATAGAAACGGTAACGACCCGCAAGACGAGCGTCATAAGCGATGTAACGCGTACTTTGCTCAAGGTAACTCGCGAGACGACCCCACTCAAGAATTTTGGTCAACACGTTGGAGGCTTGTTCGCAAGCCAGGTGCACACCACCGAGTTGCGCAACTGAGTCATCGCCGTATTCGAAAAAGACCTTTTCGTACAACTCCTCGGCCCGCTCAAGACCGATCGTCGCGTCCACACCCTGATCGCCGGCGATATCAAGATCGCCAACGAACTCATCTAAGAAAAGTCGGCGAAGACTCTTATGAGTGCGGCTGTACCGCGCAAATAAAGCACCTTTGACCACCTCGGGTAAGTTCACCAGGGCGAAAACAGGTCCGTCCAAATTGGTGAAATAGCGTCGTAAAACTTCCGACTCCTCGGCGGTGAACTCCTCTGGGGCGTAGACCGTCACGGCTTTTCACGCTAGTTGGTCAGATAGTGCCCAAAGTGGAATAGTCGGGTGTTCAACGCGCCAAAACATCTACATCAGATGTCACAGAACCGAACTCAGCGGCCGCTCCCGACCGCAATTCGGCGTTTGTCCATAAATCAACCACCGTCATCGCCATTGCCTTGGCCCCAATGAGCACTCCCTCGTCTCCCGACTCGGAACCGGCATAGTGGGCAAACTCCTCGGTATGAATGGCTACTCCATCTGGAGCAACTTTCACCATCGGGTGAATGGACGGCATCAGGTACGAGACGTTCCCCATATCGGTCGAACCCATCACCGATCGGCCATCAGTGCGCGGATCGCGGACTAAACGACCCAGCGTTGCCATGTTGCTGACGAAAGAATTCACGATGGCCATGTTGTCGCAAACATCGGCATAGGTGTGATCATCCCATGTTGTTGACATTGAACAACCGCACGCGCTTGTTGCACCTTCAAGACAACTCACCACGCGCGCTTTCAAAGGCTGCAGCGTAGAAATCGTGTCTGAACGGACGTACCACTTTGCTGCTGCTCGGCGAGGAACAATGTTTGGCTTCTCTCCGCCCTCGGTAATGATTCCGTGAATCCGTTCGGTGGGTCGAATATGTTGTCGGAGCGCCGCAACATTCATATAACCCAATACAGCAGCATCTAAGGCGTTTCTGCCCTCCCATGGTGCCGCCGCGGCATGTGCGGCCCTGCCCTCGTAAGTCACATCAACGGTGTGCACGGCGATCGAATCCATTTTGATGAGATCGGCATCAGCTGGATGGATCATCATCGCGGCGATACCTGATGCAAATGCACCCTGACGAGCCATAGCAATTTTGCCACCGCCACCCTCTTCAGCGGGAGTACCAAGAATGCGCACTCGCCCACCGAGTTCTTTCGCCAATGAAGCCGCCACTAAGCCTGCACCAAGACCGGCAGCAGCGATCACGTTGTGTCCGCATCCATGACCAATGCCAGGCAACGCGTCATATTCCAAAAGCACTAATACTTCAGGAGCGCCGGCATCACCGACGACTGCCTCAAATGCCGTATCAACTCCATACGCGTGACGAGTAACTTCAAGTCCTTGTTCGACAAGCACACCTGTCAATAGGTCATGGGCGTAATGCTCGGCGTAATTGAGTTCGGGATGAGCATGAATATCGCGACTCACCACGATTAAACGATCCGCAATATTGTCAACGGCGTCAAGGATCTGCTGATTCATTGCGTTCATAATCAAACCCTACATCCACAAAAAAGCTGCGTCGCCTATCACTTGAATCGTCACATTCTTCACCTGACCAATTCGTTGTTGGTCAATCCACAAAATTTGATGAGAGCCTTCATCAAAACTAGCGACAAAACTCTTCACTGATTTTGACTCAATGAGAGGGTGCGGCAAATGAGTACCAGTTCGTAATCGTGAGCGAGCCGCCCATCGTTGCCGCAAACCCATGGCCCGAGAAACTTGGGTCAACTCAACTCGACCATCATTTGGATGACCTCGTGGAGCGACATCCCATTTGCGAAGAAATTGGGCATTAGCAACAACGCTGATCTCACCTCGTAGCCACCCACCCCGCAAATTAGCGGGTCGTACAACCACATTGGCGACTGCCATCTTCGTGACTATTGCACCATTGCCCGTCTGATACTCGACTTGCATCACATCTATCGGAAGACACATCGCCGTTTCACCAGATAACACCCGACGATTTCGACTTCCGATGGTGCGCCACATATCGCCACCTGAGACCGCAATATCTTTTCGACCAGCGGAAATGTGCTTGGCCAATTCGGAGTCGGACGAAGCCCACACCAAATCATCAACTGCAATACTTTCACTACCCCACGACTCTCCTCGTTGAATCACCATCAGATTTCTCCCGGAACTGACGTCGACGCCGCAACCACCCCGCGCATCAATAAATCAGCGGCCGCTTCAGCCTTACGACGTGTTTGCGGAACGGGAGCCATGATTCCGATCTGTCGCAACAGGTCAATGAGTTGCTTCATCGTACGAACGAAATCTCCACCAGATAATTCCTCTGCTTCGACGACTTCAGCAAAACCTTCACCCGCCGCCCAAGCGTACGCAATCGCGATATACGTCGGATCAGGTGCACGATGTTGATTCAACGAAGCGGCTTCTTCAGTTGCTTGCAACTCACGACTGACCGACTCAATACGGCGCCACTTTTTACGCACTTCAGCGGACGGAAACCATGGCGCCGGCGGGGCTTCACTTGACCGATGTTCATAGACAAAGACCGAAGCCAAGGCGGCTAAGGACGATGGGTCTAGATCATCGAGATATCCACGATCTAGACAATCGGCGACAAGCAGATCACTCTCATGAAAAGTACGTGCTAAAACTTCACCTTTTTCAGTCAACGACCAACCCGCGACATAATCCCAATCCTGCAGAATTCGGAGAACTCGTTCAAATTTTCGCGCCACTGAGTTTCCCTTACCACGGACCTGTTCACGCAACTGATCAACATCACGAGAGACGCGGTCAGCTTGTGCTGCCGCCTTCAATCGGTCACGTAAATCAGGATCATCTTCAACCGGATGCACTGCCTGGCGTCCTGGCTCTGGAGATCTCCATTCGCTCGCAACCTCTTTGGCTTGGTGTAAGCGCGTGACCACAATCTTCTGAAAGTCTGGCTGAGTCGGTGCAAAAGGCTCAGGAAGTTCAATCTGACCGAGCAACCGCGGCGGTTCATGAAAATCACGAGACGAAAGATTGAGAGTCGCCCGTTTCGCCGTCAACACTGTGATCTTGACCCCACCCGAGCGATTGGCTGTTGACAGCACGACTGCACGTCCCGGAGACTTTCCTTTATCTACAAAAATCACCGAACCCGGACGCAAACGAGCCATTGAAAATTCAATTGAACTTTCGCTACGAATGCCAAGATTTCCTTCAAGTCGTGCTCGGTAGTCGTGGATATCACCAAACGGACTTTCAGCCGCTAATCGCAATTCTGATAACTGCTCAAGACGTCGTTCTAAACGCGTCTCAATTTTCACGACATCACGATCAGCTTGATATTGAGCAAACGACAGATTCAGTAAGTGGCGAGCCTCTTCACTTGAATACGACCGAACCAGGTTGACTGCCATGTTGTATGTCGGTCGAAAAGATGACGTTAAACGAAATGTTCGCGAACTCGCGAGACCTGCAACTTGATCAAACGTCACGAAAGGATTCCATAACACCACCGCATGGCCCTTTTCATCAAGGCCCCGGCGCCCAGCACGACCCGTCAACTGGGTGAACTCACCAGCCGTCAGGAACTCATGATGTTCTCCGGTGAACTTGGACAACTTCTCAATCACTACTGAACGAGCCGGCATATTGATACCCACTGCCAAAGTTTCGGTCGCAAAAACGATCTTCACGAGACCTTCAACGAAACATGCTTCAACCGTCTCTTTAAATGGAGGGACCAAGCCAGCATGGTGAGCCGCAATACCTGCTTCAAGTTGCGCCACAAATTGGGGGTACCCCAAAACGTCAAGATCATCATCATCAATATCACCCAGGCGGTTGGCGACGATTTCTTGTATTCGTCGCCGCTCATCGGGAGATGTCAAACGGAGTCCTTGTTTCAAACACGACTGCGCCGCCTCATTACATCCGTTTCGACTAAATATAAAGAAGATCGCCGGAAGGAGTCCCTCTTCATTCAGCCGATCAACAACCTCGAGGCGACTTGGTGTGTACAGCGCTCGACGAGGACGACCTTTGACCGGGCCGCGTCCTCCTATTTTTCGAGTCTGATCTTCAAGACGAGCCGCTTCAGGATTCGGTCGCCCTGAAACTAAAGTCGGAAAAAGGTGTTCACGTTGCGCAGTCTTATCACCAACCATGTACAAATTCTCAAGTTCTACCGGGCGCTTCTCTTCAACAACAAACTTGGTAGGACCACGAACCGTACTGATCCAATCAGCCACTTCATTGGCATTACTGACAGTTGCTGACAGACAAACCAATTTGACTTGACGTGGCAAGTGAATGATGACTTCTTCCCAAACAGGTCCGCGAAACGTGTCTTGAATGAAGTGCACTTCATCAAGTACCACTACTGCCAAATCATCTAAGGCTCGCAAACGCGCATAGATCATGTTGCGCAAGACTTCAGTCGTCATCACAACAATCGGCGCTTCACCGTTGACGGCATTATCGCCAGTCAGCAAGCCAATCTTGTCGCGGCCATAGAGTTCGACGAGATCGTTGAACTTCTGATTTGACAGTGCTTTGATCGGTGCCGTGTAAAACGCCCGCTTGCCATCGGCTAACGCGCAGGAAATTCCGTATTCAGCTACGACAGTCTTTCCGCTTCCCGTCGGGGCAGCCACCAAAACAGACTCGCCCGCATCAAGTACATCCATGGCTTCAAC
>CALPPJ020000068.1 GCA_943325425.2 Bifidobacterium breve
AGCGGATTAACCCAAATCAAACTGTGACTCACTCGATGTAGTCGCTGCATTTGTTGCGAGAGAAGTTCTGGGTCGCCGCGGTCCCAGCCATCGCTCAGCACCACCACAATGGCACCTCGCGCCATTCCTCGCACACCCCATTCGTCGTTGAAGTTCCGTACACATTCGCCCAAACGAGTTCCGCCGCTCCAATCAACAACTCGATCGGCTGCCAGTTTGAGGGCCTTGTCAGGATCACGTGAGCCAAGTTCACGAGTTACTCGGGTGAGGCGCGTGCCGATAGCAAAAGCCTCAACTTTTTGACGGCCGGCGACTGCTGCTTGGACAAATCGTAGAAGTGCTCGAGCGTACGGCTCCATCGAACCACTGACATCAAGAAGCAAAATGAGGCGCCGTAGTCGTTCGTCATTTTCTTGCCAGTGACGACGAATCGGTTCACCACCCGAACGAAGACTGGAGCGAATCGTTCGTCGTAAATCGGGGCGAGAACCTTTGGATGTTGGACGCATACGGAACGAGTGACGTGGAGAACCCACAAGTCGTAACTGACTCATGAGATCTTGGGCAAGGTGTAATTCGTCATTTGAGTACGAAGCAAAATCCTTCTTACGAAGAGTTTCAACTGAAGAAAATCTCAACGTGATTGATTCACCATCGTCATCAGCCTCTTCGGATGATCCATCGTCGGTACCGTCGGTTTCGTCATCAATTTCAATGTTGATGCGAATGAGTTGCTCGTCTGGTTCAACTGAACTGGACGTCCGCCGTTCCCAAAAGACAGCAAACGCTTTGTCATACAGCGAGATATCTTCGGGACGACGTAACAAAGTCGAACGACCGGCCCAATAGACATTGTCGCGATTGTCTATCCCGACGAGTCCGAGAGCCTCAACAAAAGTCAGAACATTGCCGATGGGAGTACTGATGCCAGCGCTTCGTAGGACACGACCGAATGCCACAGCAATTCGTTCAGCATTCGTGTTGTCGGTAACTACTTCGGACATCGCAGAGATTCTCAGGTGCCTAGTGCCCGTTGTACTGCTGCCTTGATGAGATCAGTCATGCCACTCGTCTCGACGCGTTCTTGGTCTTCGCGATACTTGAGGACGGCGCCAAGAGTTGAACGCACGCTGTCTTCGTCGAGGTTGGCAATTCCCAAACTTCCGAGCGCAGTTGCCCAGTCGATTGTTTCGGCGACGCCCGGCGGTTTGTACAACTGCATACCGCGCATCGCTTCGGTTGCGGCAGCGACTTGGCGCGCGAGTGAAATAGCCACTTGAGGAACGCGTAGGCGAACAATGGCTACCTCGCGATCAAAAGTGGGATGCTCAATCCAGTGATACAAACAGCGACGCTTTAACGCATCGTGAACATCGCGAGTTCGGTTTGAAGTCAAAATGACGATAGGTGGAGTTGGCGCCTTGAAGGTTCCGAGTTCGGGAATTGTGACTTGAAAGTCTGACAACACTTCCAGCAGATATGCCTCAAACTCGTCATCGGCACGGTCAATTTCGTCGATCAGCAGAACGGGGGGAGCAGGCGCGGGTTCGAGGGCTCGCAACACTGCTCGTCGCAATAAGAAACGCTCTTGGTACAACTCATTTTCAAGCGCATCGGCTCCACGGTTGGCCGCCTCACCGCTGGCCTCGGCGGCACGCAAATGTAACAACTGGCGCGAGTAATCCCAGTCGTACACCGCTTGGGTCGCGTCAATTCCTTCGTAGCACTGCAATCGAATCAGTTGACCGCCGGTCAATGTGGAGAGCACTTTGGCAAGTTCGGTTTTGCCGACTCCAGCTTCTCCCTCAAGAAGTAGAGGGCGCTTCAGCGTCAAAGCCAAAAAGACTGACGTCGCCAGCCCCTCATCGGCGAGGTAATTGTGGGTTCCTAAAGCGCGGGAAACGGCTTCAACAGATGACAGATCAAGGGCTGTAGAGGGCACATCTGCAGGTTAGAGGCAAGAAACTATGGGGGCACGATTGATTGCCGAGATAGCGCAGAATCAACGCATGCGTTAGATTTCTTCAAGACCTTGAGGGGTCTTCCTGAGGGGGATATATGTACGACGTGATTATCCGTAACGGCACCATCGTTGATGGCACCGGGGCCAAGAAGTTTGTGGCCGACCTAGCAATTGAGAATGGTCGCATCGCCGAAATTGCGACCCAGATCGTGGCTGAGGCGCGCGAAGTTATTGACGCGACGGGTTTCATCGTGACCCCCGGATTCGTCGACATCCACACCCACTTTGACGGCCAAGTCACCTGGGACGATCTACTTGAACCAACAAGCGGACATGGCGTGACGACTGTTGTGATGGGTAACTGCGGTGTGGGATTTGCCCCGGTGCGCCCTGGAAGCGAAGAGTGGCTGGTTCAACTTATGGAAGGCGTCGAAGATATTCCTGGCACCGCGTTACATGAAGGAATCACGTGGGGTTGGGAAACTTTCCCCGAATATCTTGATGTGATCGAGAAGCGCAATTACGCCATTGATATTTCGGCGTATGTTCCGCACGCTTCGGTACGTGCCTATGTCATGGGTGATCGGGGCGCCAAGAATGAACCGGCAACTGCAGATGACATTGCTCAGATGGCGCAGATTGTGCGCGAAGCTCGTGAAGCCGGTGCGGTCGGATTTTCAACATCACGGACGTTGAATCACAAAGCACGCGATGGCGAGCCGGTCCCCGGAACCTTTGCGGCCCTTGATGAATTAAACGGAATCGCCGACGGACTTGTTGCCGCGGGTGGAGGATTGTTTGAAGTTGCGCCACAAGGTCTTGAATTCGATCGTCCAGTTTTCTTGTCAGAAGTTGAGTGGATGGCCTCGTTGGCCGAGCGCACCGGACTTCCGGTTTCGTTCGCGATGTTGCAAAACGAACTCAATGCCGATTCTTGGCGCGAGGCACTTGAAGTAGTTGACCGTGTGAACGGTCAAGGTGGACGAATGCATCCCCAAATTGCGGCCCGTCCGTTCGGAATGATGATCGGTTGGGATGGGTACCACTTCTTCCAGAAGCGCCCGACATTTATTGCGTTATCGGAGAAGTTGTCATCTGAAGAATTGCGTCGTGAACTTGCCAAGCCAGGAATTAAGGCGCAAATTCTCGCCGAGGCCGACACCGATCCTGATCCGTCAAAACAGTTCGACAGTATTGGGGCCTTCTTGTTGGGCATGCTCGACAAGATGTATTCCATGGGCGACACTCCCGATTACGAACCGGGCCCGCAACAACTCGTTGCCAACATGGCCGAGGCTGCAGGGGTGGATCCAGTGAGTTTTGCCTACGACCTGCTGAACAAGGACGAGGGTCGCTCGTTTTTGATGTTGCCCTTCTTTAACTATGTGGGCGGAACTCAAGACGCGATCTACGAAATGCTGAAGCACCCAGCGACGGTCTCGGGACTCTCTGATGGCGGTGCCCACGTCCGCATGATTTGTGATGCATCAATTCCGACCTATGTATTGTCGCACTGGGCGCGCGATCGTCATCGTGGTCCAAAACTCACCATTGAAGACGCCGTGAAGATTCAAACTCTGGACACGGCAAAAGTTATGGGTTTTGATGATCGTGGCCAAATAGCAGTGGGCAAGAAAGCTGACATCAACATCATCGACATGGACAATTTGGCGCTTGGTTTCCCCCATGCCGAAGATGACTTGCCCGCTGGCGGACGTCGACTATTGCAAACGGCAACGGGTTATGTTGCGACAGTTGTGAACGGTGTGATCACTCGCCGTAATGGCGTGGATACCGGAGCACGACCTGGTCGTTTAGTTCGTTCGCGCTAACGGGCAACGAGAGGGCGCAACAGAGCGATTGAGCTGTGAAGATCGCTCGGTCCCACGGGAAGGTCTGAACAACTAAACCAGCGCGCGCCCTCAGTCTTAGATAGGGGTGCGTCCATGTCGGCAACGTACAGCCAGCCGATATTCCAATGACGATGTGGTTGCTCGCCGTCGCGATCAGTGATGTGCACAAATGCTGGACCATCAATGACCGTGCGAACATCAAATTTCGTGAGTCCGGTTTCTTCTTCGAGCTCGCGTAAGCCACCGATTCGGGTGGTCTCATGTCGCTCGACGTGGCCACCAGGTGTTGACCAGTTCAGGGCTTTGTGTTTCACCAGAAGTGTGTAGTCGCCGTCGGGTGAAAAGATCCATGTTGTTGCACAAACGTGCCCAGTAATGATGGAGCGATCACCTTGCAAGCCGCGTAACAACTCGGTGGAATAATCATCGTGGAAACGAAGGCCTCGAAGTTCACTTTCAATTTCAGGCCACGAACCGGGAATGTCAATTGTTGGGTGGGGAAATCCCATCGCAGAAAATCAGCGACCTTGAATGAAGGCCATGACTTCAGCGCGTGCTGAAGAATCGGTGCGATAAATACCGCGTACTGCAGTAGTGACAGTCTTGGTGCCGGGTTTACGCACGCCGCGGATTGACATACAACTATGTTCGGCTTCAATGACGACTAAAACGCCAACGGGTTCAAGCATTGATTGCATTGCGTCGGCCACTTGGCTGGTGAGTCGTTCTTGAACTTGCAAGCGACGTGAGTAACCCTCAACTAGGCGTGCCAACTTCGACAGACCAGTAAAACGACCAGTGGAACCAGGCAAGTAAGCGATGTGGGCGATGCCATTGAAGGGCAACATGTGGTGTTCGCAGACTGACGTGAAAGGAATGTCGCGGACGAGAACCATTTCATCGTGTTCGATGTCGAATGTTTTCGACAAATGATGGTCGGGGTCGTTGTTGGTGCCGGACAAAACTTCAGCCCACATGCGCGCGACTCGACCTGGGGTGTCAAGTAAACCATCGCGAGTTGGATCTTCGCCGATGGCCTCAAGAAGTTCACGAACGGCGCGTTCAGCGCGTTCGTGGTCAACGGTGCGCTCGGACGAAATGACGAGTTCGGAGTCGATTGTTTTGTCGGCAGACATGGATTGAACGCTATCGGCGAGCTCAGCCGCCAAAGCCGCCCGAACGAAATAGGTCGGCGAACAGGGCTTCTTCGCGAGCGCGAGCCTCTTGCGTTCGAGTGC
The DNA here is from genome assembly GCA_943325425.2 of Bifidobacterium breve. GTDB lineage: Bacteria > Actinomycetota > Acidimicrobiia > Acidimicrobiales > Ilumatobacteraceae > Casp-actino8. The sequence continues at coordinate 5,055 of CALPPJ020000068.1, forward strand.
CTCGACCCGCCACCATTAACTGCTTGATGACCTTGGTTGAATACGCCGATTTGCCGGCAATGGTGGTGGCGAGTTCGTAGGCCTGTGTGAGTGCCTCGCCTGGGGGTGTTGTGCGCAGTGCCAAGCCGATCTCGACTGCTTCATGCGCGTCAACCCAGCGGGATGTCAGCAATAATTCCGCGGCGCGCTGCCAACCAATGCGATCGGCGAAGAGAACACTGCTTGCGGCTTCGGGTGGCACACCTAGTTCGCTGAATGGAACACGCATACGTGCAGTCTCGTCGATCAATACAAGATCGCAAAAGGGCAGCAAGGTCATGCCAATGCCAACGGCGACTCCGTTAACTGCGGCAATGAGTGGCTTAGAGAAAACTTCTAATGCATCAAGTAGCACGGTGAATCCACCGGCCTTTGACGTTGACGGAGATCCACTTGCCACTCCAGAGGCAAGTTCCATCATTTCTTTGAGGTCTTGCCCCGAACTGAAAGCGGCACCAGCACCGGTCAGTACAACGACTCGAACGTCATCGTTCGTGTCGGCATTTTTGAGTGCGCCTGCGAGTAGTTCGTACTGCTCACGCGTGAATGCATTCTTGCGCTCGGGACGATTCATGATGATGACTGCAACGCCATCGTTGATTTCCATTTCAATGCTCATGCGCGTTGGCTACTCACCGAAAGAACTTCACCAGTCATATAACTCGAGTAATCACTGGCTAAAAAGACAATCACATTGGCGATTTCCCATGGTTCGGCAAATCGACCGAAGGCTTCTCGTTGGGTGAGTTCGGCGAGTAGTTCATCGCTCGTGACTTTGGCCAAGTTGGCATGCATCGCGATACTCGGCGAAACAGCGTTAATGCGCACTCCGCGCGGGCCAGCTTCAATTGCTGCGCAGCGGGTGAGCGCCATGACACCTGCCTTGGCTGCGGCGTAGTGGGCTTGACCTTCTTGGGCGCGCCATCCGAGCACGCTCGCGTTATTGACGATGACTCCCGAGCCACGCGCGTACATGTGATTGAGAGCAGCACGCGTGCATCGCATCGTTCCGTTCAGCGTGACATCAAGAACGATCGACCATTGATCATCAGTCATTTCATGCAGTTGAGCAGTGCCACCAAGACCAGCGTTGTTCACGAGGACATCGATAGCACCAAGTTCTTTGGCGGCTTCGGCAATCAGATTCTGAACGCTTTCCTCGTTGGTGACATCGCAGGGGATGCCGATCACGCCAAGCTCAGCAGCCGTCTCGGCGAGGCGGCGTTCGTGTTTGTCAGAGATAACAACACGAGCACCTTCTTCAATGCACTTACGTGCGGTTGAGGAACCGATGCCACTTCCGGCTGCTGCAGTAATGAGAACGCCTTTGCCAGCAAGTAATCCATGACCGGGAACATATTGCGGATTCTTCGTGCTGATATCTGGCATGAGTGGCTCCTCTGATGATTTTGTTGAGATAGGTGTCAGCGCGGAAGGCCGAGCACGCGCTCGCCCAAAACGTTGCGTTGAATTTCGTTTGACCCACCGTAGATGGTGTCAGACCGAGTGAACAGGAACAGTTTCTGTTCAAGAGTTAATTCGTACGGGAACCCCTCGGCGATCAGGCCAGCTGGTCCCATGATGTCAATCATCAACTCGCCAAGATCTCGATGCCAAGTTCCCCAGAAAAGCTTGGAGATGCTGGCTTCTGGCCCAGGAACGCCCTTGGCCGACATGCTGCGTAATGCATTGAGTTTGAGCAACTGTAAACCGGTGTGGGCCTTGGCCAGTTTTTGCCGAATAGTCGGATCGTCGATCTTGCCAAATTCGCGAGCG
>CALPPJ020000069.1 GCA_943325425.2 Bifidobacterium breve
ATCTTCATCGCAGTACTCGGAATTGCAAACACCATGGCACTCTCTGTCTTCGAACGCACCCGCGAGTTTGGCCTTCTACGCGCCGTTGGTATGAGTCGTCGTCATTTGAAGCGCTCGGTACGTTGGGAAGCGATCATCGTTTCAGTTTTCGGTGCAACACTCGGAATTGTGGTCGGTATTCCCTTGGGAGTTTCGGTTTCGCTTGCACTCCCCAATTCATTCGTGACAACAACTGTGATCCCGTTCAATACCATCGTGATCATTTTGATTGCATCAGTCGTTGTCGGTATTTTCGCAGCAATCTTCCCAGCGCGACGTGCGGCCAAACTTGATGTCCTTGATGCCATTGCAACTCACTAGTAGCGCGTTATGAGTATTGTTCGACCACAACTCACAGCAACGCAAATCGACTTTGTCCGCGAAAATATCCTTGCAACCTTGACAACTTTGCGGGCCGATGGTTCACCGCACGTTGTTCCCGTCGGGTTTACCTACGATCCAGACCAGAACCTGGTGCGGGTCATCACATTTGCGAAATCAATGAAGGCACGTCATGCGGCACAAGGTGGACGGGCCGTTGTCAGCCAAGTTGATCGCGGGCGCTGGATCACCATTGAAGGAGCGGTGCGCTTGCGCACAGAAGCCGACATCGTCGCCCAAGCAGTTGAGGCTTATGCGGGCCGTTATCGCCAACCAAAAGTTCGCGAAGACCGGGTCGTCATTGAGATCCTTATTGACAAGGTGATGGGTCGTGCGTAGCGCACGATTGATTCAACCGAGTTGATTCAGATCATCAAATATCTTCCGACGTTTCCGCGCCGCGACCGCATCAGATAAGTACATCAATTCAGCCGGATGACTCGGCGTATGGTCGCCTTGCAAAAGATTGTTCGGAATGAGTCGTCGATCTAACCGACCTTGACATTCTGGGCACCAATATAAATTGCGACGCGGATTACCAATGATTTTGAACTCAATAGTTCCGCGACACCGAACACATTGATGACCGTTACGCCCGTACACGGCAGGAGAAGTTTCATGATCGCTTTGAACAATTCTTGATGCAGTTTCAATAAGCACTGCGCAATCCTCGTAGCTAAGATCGGCCATCTTCGCGTACGGACTTAAGCCCACTGCCCATAAAGCTTCACTTCGTGCAACATTTCCTAAACCACTGACGACTGATTCATCCATCAAAACATCAGCGATCATCGCGTCGCCATAACGGTAGTCAAGTAACCGTTGAGTGCAGCCAGATAGATCAGTCTTTGGCTGAGAAATATTTGGACCGACACCACCCGATTGCGGGTGACGCTTGCGATCGGGTTGACGGTACGTTTCAACAATCGGGGCATCAAAGCACACCGCCACCCAACCCTCCACTTCAATCACGACGCGGGCTCGGTACGTTTCTCTTCGCCACATCTCATCGGCGCGATACAAATGCCACTCTCCGCTAAAGCGCAAAGCGGTTGACAACACAATGCCGTCATCCCACTGCACCAATATTTCGCGACCTTTTACAGTGATACTTTCGATCACACTTCTTTCAACTGGGGCCGGGCCAATGGTTGACATTGCATCAAAACGCAGAGTCGGCAAACCCACCAGCGCGGTACGCATCGCCGCTGCAGTGTGAGCAATTTTCCCGCCCAGAAGCACGAGAACATCCTAAGTCACGCAAGCCACCTGCACGAAGATGAAGAGCAGCCATGAGATACCGTGTGGCACATGGTTGAAAAGAACAATTTTGAGCCTGGAGACAAAGAACCAATATCTGATTCAGATCACGCCATGCTTGAACGGGCCAGAGCTCGACATGGGGCTGTTGGAGCAATGGTCTTTAGTGCCATGCTCGGAGTCGACAAAATACTGGGACGCAAGCCCAAAGACGAAGGAGCCGTCGTCTGGGAGGCCTCTGGTGATCCTGAAGATATAGATGCTGACGGCATCTCCATCGACATTGACGATGAGACCAAAGTGGTTTCACAACTGACGACCGACAAAACTGCTCGTCGCGTGCGTAAGAAACGAACCGTCAAGTAAAACCGGCCCGTAATGTAAAACCTACTTAGGGCAGTTCACCGACGTGAGCTAGCCCCAGGCGCAGCAGCCGATCTTGCCCACCGGTCATATCGGCAGCAATCTTTGCCGAGGCCGCTTCTGCCGGTGTGAACCATGCCAAATCAAGTGCCTGCTGGGTTGGAGTGCAATCGCCCGAAACCGGAACCACGTAGGCAAGACTGACCGCGTGATGACGGGGGTCAACAAAACCACTGATATCAGGATCGGGGAAATACTCGGCGATTGTGAATGGCGCAGGGTTAGTGGGCACCTTGGGTAACGCCAGCGGCCCCAAGTCTTTTTCAAGATGACGAATGAGCGCATCGCGGACCCGCTCGCCGTACAGCACCCGACCAGATACCAACATGCGACTAATCGAGCCGTCAGACGCCACTCGTAACAACAAACCAACTTGGGTCACCCGACCTGATTCGTCAACCCGAACCGGAATCGCATCGACATATACAAGGGGCACATTGGCTCGCACCGAGGCCAGTAACTCTGGACTCAACCACGCAGTTCGGGTATCGATTTGATCACTCACAACAGACAGTTTCTCAGATCAGACCGACAAGTGGGTGGCAAACGATTGTGACGATGACCGTCGGGTCAACCAGGTCGCTCAAATGAGCGACGAGCGCCTTCAACTTGTTTCCAGACAAAGCAGCCCACATGATGATCATTCACAAGCCCCATTGACTGCATAAAGGCGTACATCGTCGTTGGGCCAACGAAACTCCACCCGCGCTTTTTGAGGTCTTTCGATAAGGCGATTGATTCTGGAGAGGTCACAAAGGAGGACACATCGGCCGCGGTGGGTCGCTTTGGTCGCGAAGATAGTGATGGCTCAAATTGCCAGATGTATCTACCTAACGACCCGCACTCTTTGATCAGTTCACGGCAACGTTGAGCATTATTGATCGTGGACTCAATCTTGCCTCGATGACGGACGATCGAGGCATCGCCCAACAGTCGCTCAATATCAGTTTGGGTGAAGCGAGAGACTTTATTGATATCAAAATTCTTAAAGCACCGCCGAAAATCGTCTCGCTTATTCAGAATCGTGCTCCATGAAAGTCCACTCTGAAAGCCTTCCAAACAGAGTTTTTCAAAAAGCCGAGAGTCGTCAGCGGTTGGAAATCCCCATTCGGTGTCGTGATAGTGCGACATCAAACCCGGCGTTGAACCCCATCCACATCGCTCCACATTTTTCAAACCCATACGCATATTCATAGTCGCCATCTATAGTCAACTCATGGCTCGACGTTGGACTTTTTGGCACATTCTTTTTTTGATCGTGGCCATGACACTTCCATCGTTGATTTTCCTTGGTCCCACCGTGTTCAGCCCAAACCTCGTCAACCTCATTGATAGGTCAACAGGTCCAGAACTGACGGCACCAGTGCCTGAACCAATGATTGCTGAACTCGGCAACATGGAAGGTTTGACAAGCGACGAAATCATCACCCAAGTCGAAAAGCAAAATCTCTGGAATTTAGGCGAAGATACGACGCGATCATTTGACGTCATCGCGCAGATTCAGCCCGATCATTCGGTCGTCATCACCGAAAAGATCACTCAAGTCTTTCGTACCGATCGTCATGGAATTGAAAGATCTATCCCTATTGAGTACAACGGACTCGGAAGCCACGTTATTCGGGCCATGCAAATAGCAACGTCTGAAGGAACGCCCGATTCGCTTGAGATATCTGATTTAGGGGGCGCAGTTAACGTGCGAATTGGCGATGCCGCCATCACCATCACTAATGCCCACACCTATGAACTCAGTTACCAAACTGAGGATGTCCTTGTGATCAATGGCGATACCGCCACGTTGCCGCTTGATGCCATTACTGATTGGCGCCAGCCCATTGATTCTTTGACCTACACCGTCATCGGACCAACTGGCCCACTTGACACTCGTTGCTATCAAGGAGCTATGAATACACAGAATCCTTGTAACGAAAACACACCGACCCCTGACGGCGCGAGATTCTCAGCCAGAAACCTCGCACCCAATAGCGCATTCACTGTCGAAATTGACTTTCCGAGTTCTGCGTTTGACGCAACGCCAACATTGATCAACCGATCACAATCAGTTCCAACAGCAGTGATTGCGATTGCGTTGATGTATCTCGCACTTGTCGCAGCAATCTTGGTCAACCTCACGCGTTACCGTCGCCAACGCGCTATGGCGATTGCTGGAATCAGCGAGACATTTTCGGGCCCGATGTCGCTTGATCTGCCCGACCGCATGCAGCGACCAATCTTGCCGCCACCACCGCCAGGCTCATTATCAATTGTGCCAACAACTACTACACAAGAAATGCCCGTTGAATTTGTCCCTCCGGTGAACTTAGACCCCGCTTGCCTCTTGCGAATGAAAGAAGGCAGCAAAGTCAATGTGAGTCGCATGCTGGCTTCAACATTGGTTGATCTCGCTGCCGATGGAGTGATCTCGCTAAATCAAGTCAATAAGGTATGGGTCGTTGGCCGCATAGATCAGCCGCCGCGTCAGGTTAAGAGTTACGAACTCACCTTGCTGAACGCTTTGCTCGGCGACCAAAGCGAAGCCGCACTTTCACAGAGAAACTCTGCTCTCTCGGCAAAAGTAAAAACCTACGTCCAACAAGTAGATGATCAACTCCGAAGCCTCGGCTTACTCACCGACAAAACATTGACTGCCGGATCCATCCCTCGGGGTGGAAAACTTCTGGCTCGCGCTGCATTCTTTGGAACGATCGTTATTGCTGCGATCTTTGCTGCTGGAGTTGGCTCAGGTTCAAACACCTTGAACTTTTTCCTTCCGGCGGGGGCAATTTTCATCGGTGGCTTCATCCTCGCTTATGGTCGTCTCAGTCATTCCGGTCAGATCGGCTCGTTCACGAGTCGTGGTCTCGGCACCGCCGTACGTGCCGAAGGTTTTGAACGCTTCTTCCGCGAAAGTGAAGCAGCTCATGCTCAGGCCGCCGAACGCATGGGGTTGATGCGCGAATACATGGGTTACGCAGTGGCATTTAACGCAGTGACCTCATGGGTCAATGCCATGCCAAAGGCGCAGCTCGAGCAATGGAACATGAGCACTTCACCTTTGTTGTTCGCTACCTTGCCGCAACAGCGAATTTGGGACAACGCGACGACAACCGCGTACACGCCAGTTCGTACAGCAAACTCGAGCGGTTTCAGTTCTGGCGGCGGCTTTAGCGGAGGAGGCGGCGGCTTCGGCGGAGGAGGCGGCGGTAGTTGGTAGTTAGTACTTAGTAGTCAACGTTGCGGTGATTCACCAGCGATTGTCGTTCGTCGTAGCTCACGACGAAATCCCCCATAATCATTCAACGCCACATGTTGAGTTGAACGATTATCCCAAATCACAACATCACCAGATTGCCACCGATGGCGATACATGAATTTGACATCGGTCGTGTGAAGGTGCAAGAACGACATGAGTGATTGGGCTTCATCGTTCGGCATGTTCTCAATATCACGCACATACGCCCGATTGAAAAATAAGACTTCTCTTCCGGTCTCGGGATGCACCGGCACGAGTGGATGAACTCTGTGATCATTTGCTGATTCATCACACACAATTTGCATTCCGCTCATCCCAGTATGGAGAGCTTGCATCTTCGGCGAGTAGGCATCGCGCGCCGAATGCACGGCTTTCAACGCGCGCAGTCGAATTTGCATCGGCTCATGTAGTGCATTCCAAGCAGCCGTCATTGATGCAAAACAGGTGTCACCGCCCCACGGCGGAACGTCAACTGCCGAAAGGATCGTGAAGGACGGTGGCTCGTTTTGAAAGGAAAAATCTGAGTGCCACGCTCCGCCGAAGTTAAACGCCGCACCTTCATCAGCCTCTTTGACAACGCGAATGACTTCCGGAAACTCATCCATCGTTGCGATAAACGGAACCTCACCGAACGGACCAAGTCGCGCCGAAAAAGCGCTTTGTTGAGCGGGTTCAAGCGTCTGACCACGCACGACGACCACTTCGTGGGCGCACATCACAGCCCGCAATTCGGCGAGATCGCCTTCGCTGAGTGATGCGAGATTAATCCCCGAAATTTCAGCAGCAAAAACTCCGGTCAAAGGTTGGGCTTTGATTGGCATGAGTCAACCCTAACTGTTCTAAGGTTTAGCCATGACCGCGTTAGAGATTCCAAGATTTGGTGAGTTACTCAGCCCATTCATTTCGCAGGTTCCCGACATTGCGCGACCGCGCTTTTTGGCGTTACTTGAACGTGGTGCCGCCAATCGTTACCGCATGTGGGCCGAACAACTTCCGACCCACGCCGAAGTTCTTTTGGAATGCGCCGAAAGCGAAGATGAAATAGCAAACCGCATTGAAGGAGCATTTGCGCTTGACGATTCACTGCGCGACCGACTGCTCGCGCCGCTCCCCCAAGCAACGCAAACCTATTACGACGCTTTCGCCCCTTATGACGTTTGGGACCAGCTTCGTATTCAGGCCAATGCAGAACGCCAGGGTGCACATGCGTGGCGGTCAATCGCCGCGCATCATCCCGATGCCAAGGTCATTGAAGTATTGAATTCGTGTTCTGCTCTTGAAGAACTCAGCGCCGATGCGCTTGATGCTCTGATTGCCGCACACGCACCGTCACGCTGACTACGACACACTGACTTACGACGCGCTGATCAAGAACTAATATTTATCTATATGCATTTGAAGCGACTCTTTCGTACGCTTCAATTCGCGACCCTATTAATGTCATCCACGTATGGCGTCATGTTCACCATGCTCGACGATTACCGCGACAAGTACGGAATTAGCGAATCAGGAC
>CALPPJ020000070.1 GCA_943325425.2 Bifidobacterium breve
CCATATGTTCAGCGAAAACAGCGTGATGGGATTGGCGGCTTCGTTGCCGATGTGCCCTTTGATGACAAGCATGAATCTTTCAGCGACATTGCCCAAGTTGCTGCACAATTGCCGAATTTAAATGTTCCCGTTCGACTGTGGTGGGGTGCAAAAGACCCTGTTTTTAATGATGATTTCGCCGATGATCTGATCAAGCGGTTCTCAGATGTGCAGATTCACAGAGTCGCTAATAGTGGGCACTTAGCAGTTATAGAAACTTCGATCGCAACATTCGTTGAGAATGCGATCTCGCAGTCACAATTAGTGAATTCGCAAGGTGTAGTCGCAACTGAGATCACCGAATCCCTTTGGTCACGTATTGAAAGTCCAAGCCGTCAAAATACTTTGGCAATCTACGACGGAGCAGATAAGTCATCCGTGAAATTCTCGGAGCTCGATTCGCGTGTCGCAAGTTTTGCTCAGGGTTTGATTCAACAAGGTGTTCAAGCCGGTGACCATGTTGCTGTACTTGTGCCACCAAGCATTGATCTCATTGCCTTGGTGTATGCCTGTTGGCGTATCGGGGCGGTCACTGTCATTGCTGATCGTGGACTTGGCATCAAGGGACTGGGTCGTGCAGTCAAATCATCAAGGGTGCAACATGTCGTTGGCGTACGCTCGGCCATAGTTGCAGCTCGAACTTTGCGCTGGGCTACGCGGGCGACTTTCATTGATCTCAAGTCCTTACAAAACTCCATGCAACTTGAGGGTCTCTCGCAATTGGCGCTTGCTGAACCCGTAGCAAATGATTTGGCGGCCATTCTTTTTACGTCTGGTGCGACTGGTCCAGCCAAGGGTGTTCGCTATACCCATGGCCAACTCGGGGCACAGCGAGATATTTTGCAAGCGGTGTACAACATCACGGACACTGACAGTTTTGTGGCCGCGTTCGCACCGTTCGCATTGTTTGGGCCGGCGCTCGGTATCACAACTGGTCTCGCCGACATGGATGTCACCTCGCCAGCCACTCTGACTGCGCAAGCGTTAGATGATGCATGTCGGGCGACTGAAGCCACGATGGTTTTCGCTTCGCCAGCAGCATTAGCAAATGTTCTCAAGACTTCTACGACAAACTTGTTTTCTTTAAAACAGGTGCGACTGGTGATGTCGGCAGGTGCGCCAGTCCCGATTGAAACTTTGCGTCAGATGAAACGGCTTTGCCCAGATGCAGAGTTGCATACCCCTTACGGAATGACCGAAGTGCTACCAGTCGCTGATCTTTCACTTGAACAACGCGAAGCAGTTGGTGAAGGTACGGGCGTGTGTGTTGGCAAGCCAGTGAACAACTGCCACGTCAAGATCGTGGCAGTTGATGGTGGCATTACCGAACTACCACATGGCGAAACTGGTGAAGTCGTTGTGAGCGCGCCGTGGATGTCACTTGGCTATAACCGATTGTGGCTCACCCAACAGAAGGCTCGTTTTGCGAGCGAAGGATTGCCCTGGCATCGCACCGGCGATGTCGGCCATCTAGATAGCGAAGGACATGTGTGGATCGAAGGACGAGTAGTACACATGATTCATACGGCTCAAGGATCAATCACGCCAGTGCCGTTGGAAACTGTCTGTGAAACGATTTCAGGTGTCCAGCGAGCCGCCGCCGTAGGAATTGGTGAACCAGGTATTCAGCAAATCGTCATTGTTCTTGAAACTGATCAAAAGAACGACAATGTTGCTTCGGCGGCCTTAACAGCACAAGTGCGTCAGGCGCTTGGACAGGTTGATGTTGTAGCAGTTTGGGAGACGAAAAAACTCCCCGTTGATATTCGCCACAATTCAAAGATTGATCGCACGGCCTTGGCACAAAGAATGCAGAAAGTTCTTTCAGGTCGATCAAAATGAAAGTACTGGTGACTGGTGCTGGGAGCCTGTTACTTGGCGGCATTGCTCAACAACTTGCTGAGCGCGGTGATCACGTTGTGTGTTTCCAACGTCGAACAACTGAAACGACGCATCAGAACATCACAATGTTTGCCGGCGATATTCGTGATCGAGGTTCGGTCACCGAAGCAGCAAGTGGTTGCGATGCGATCATCCATGGTGCCGCCCGAGTAGGGGTCATGGGTTCGTGGGAAGATTTTCATTCCACCAATGTTGATGGGACCATAAATGTTTTGCGTGCAGCGGTTGAACATCACATTGCTCGATTGGTCTATGTTTCGACTCCTTCAGTTGCCCATGTTGGCGACGCCATTGAGGGAGAAATTGCGACTCCGGCAACAACTGGACGTAAGCGGGCTTACTACGCCGAGTCGAAGGCGCAAGCGGAGATTTTGGCATTGCAGGCGAACGGTGCAGATTTAGGTGTTGTGGCAATTCGTCCGCACCTCGTTTGGGGTCCTGGAGATACTCAACTCGTTGGACGAATTGTTGAACGTGCCCGACAAGGTCGACTGGTCATGGTCGGTTCAGGAAATGCTCTCGTTGATTCAACATATATTGACAACGCAATTAGTGCGCATATCGCTGCACTCGATGCGGTCACACCTGGATCACCTTGTGCAGGTAAGGCATATGTCATTTCAAACGGCGAACCTCGAACCGTTAATGAATTGATGAGTCGTATTTGTGATGCGGCTGGAGTTGATTTTTCTCCAAGACATGTTCCGGCAGTGATTGCTCGCAATCTTGGAAGTGTGATTGAGCGAGTGTGGCCCCTATTTCGAAAAGATGAACCGCCGATAACACGTTTTGTTGCCGAACAGTTGGGAACCGCGCATTGGTTTGATCAGCGTCCTGCACATGCGGATTTAAATTGGAAGCCGACGGTGAGCCTAGATGACGGCTTCGTTCGGCTTGCTAAGTGGTTTGAGAACCAGTCCGAGGTTTAACGAGCGAAGATTAGCAAGATCGGTAAACCACCACTGATGATTGCAGCGGATAGTAAACCAGTTTGCGAAACTTTGCCACTTCGGTGATCACCAAGTACTTCTTCTGAACGAGCGAGTAGCCATACCAAGATAATGAGTGGCGGAGCAGCAAGACCATTGAGAATTGCTGAGAGGTACAAAGCCCGCACTGCATTGAGGCCGAAAAGATTCATGAGTAATCCACCAACCATTGAAACCACAATGACTAGATAGAAGGCTTTTGCCTGTGACAGCTTTTTGCCCAAACCTTCACGCCAGCCAAATGCCTCGCTCACCGCGTAGGCGGTCGAACCGGCAAGTACTGGTATTGCAAGTAGGCCAGTTCCAACAATGCCCACGGTGAAAAGTAATCCAGCAAGATCACCCGCTAGTGGACGAAGTGCTTCGGCCGCTTGCTCGGCAGTTGAAATCTGAACAGATCCATTTTTGCCAATGGTTGCTGCAGCAGTCACCATGATTGCAAACATCACAGTGACTCCAGATGACATTCCGGCAATAACGTCACCACGCATTGAATTGATGTTGAGTCGGGTGGGCAGCAAGGTTCCGCCACTTTCATTGATCTCTTCGACTTCTTCAGCCGCTTGCCAAAAGAATAGATACGGAGAAATTGTTGTACCGAAGATTGCAATCACTGCGGCGATTTGTGTGCGGCTGAATTCCATGTGCGGAACAAGTGCATGCGTGAGCACATCTCGCCATGAAACATCAAGGAAGAATAAAACGATGATGTATGCAACTATTGAGAAACAGAGCCAGCGCAGAACCTTTGAATAGCGGTGGTAAGGAATAAACACTTCAAGGCTTGCCATGATTGCGGTGAAGCCGATCACCAAAACTAGATGTGGAATTGGTACCAGCAATTGGGTGGCAGCAGCCATTGAGCCGATATCAGCACCAATGTTGAATGTATTCGCCAGAGTCACCAGAGTCACGGCGAATAAAAGGACCTTGCGAGAGAAGTGCATTTTAATGAGAGCGGCAAGACCTTTGTCGGTGACGAGTCCAAGGCGAGCAGTCGCCTCTTGAACGGCAGTTGCAAGAGGTAGAGCAATGACTGAAGTCCACAAGAGCGAGAAACCAGTTGCTGCTCCGACTTGTGAATAGGTACCAATTCCAGAAGGATCATCATCGGCTGCGCCGGTGATAATTCCTGGTCCGAGTCGACGAAAATAACCAGAGCCACGAAATCGCGAGCGTCGGTGGTGATGCTCTCGTTTACTCACATGACCATTGTGCCAAGCGGGGAGCCCTGTTGGTCTCAGATTTCGTAAGTAGCAATCACTGGGGCGTGATCAGACCAGCGGGTGTCATATGAAGGCGCACGATCAACAAAAGCATTACTTGCTTTTTTGGCCAGTTCGGGACTCGCTATGTGATAGTCGATCCTCCAGCCAGCATTGTTATCAAAGGCCTTACCGCGCCACGACCACCACGAATATGGACCTGCTACCTCACCGGAATGTTGGCGTAAAACATCAACCCAACCGTATTGGTCAAACATTTCATCAAACCAGGCTCGTTCTTCGGGTAAGAAGCCTGCGCTTTTCAGGTTGCCCTTCCAATTCTTGAGATCGAGTTCTTTATGAGCGACATTTAAGTCACCAGTGAGCAACAAAAGATTTCCTGATGAGCGCATATCGAGCATGCGTTTCTTCATCGCTTCAAGAAATGCGAACTTCTCCGTCATACGCTCAGGCGATTCAGCGTCGCCAGTATGTACGTAAGCAGAGACAACCGAAAGTGTTTTTGTCTTGGTGATTTTGATATCTGACTGAATCCATCGGCCGGTGAAATTGTGAACCTTGTGATTGCCGCCAATAAGCGAAGTGGCGATGGGGAAGCGACTTGCAACCGCGACGCCCGCCCGGCCTTTTTGGTTGCATTCGGCGTGAGCGATATGCCAGCCATCACCCATGAGTTCGGCAACTAATTCATCTGGGCATCGAACCTCTTGCATCGTGATGATGTCGGGTTGACGTTCATCAATCCAGGCGTGCATTCCGTTTTTAACCGCGGCGCGAAGCCCGTTCACGTTGACTGAGGCGATAGTGATCGACATACAAAGATCGTGTCATATGACGGACTCGGTCGCCTAGTTTTTGATGACAGGACGGGTTCTATGTTGTTGAGTCTTATGGCGTTGAGTTCTGGGCGGCGACAAAGTCCTTAAATGATGCCAAAGCCCGCGGGCCATAGACAGTCGCAGGTCCACCGTTCATCAGAACCGCGACACCGATTGCCTCGGCCACTTCGGCCTCGGTGGCGCCCTGTTTAGCAGCCCCTCGCGCATGTGAGGCAATGCAGCCGTCACATCGATGACTAATTCCGATTGCGAGCGCAATGAGTTCTTTGGTTTTGCTATCTAATGCCCCAGGAGCCATGACAGAAGTGTGGAGTCCGGCGAAGGCTTTCATGACATCGGGGATTTGATGGCGTAATTCACGAGCCAAAGGAATGAGCTCGTTCATGACATCGGTACCGTGGGTGTGATCACTCATGAACTTATTGTTGCATGCAGTGGAGTGATTTAAGAACGGCCTAAAGTCATTTTTGTCGTTTGAGAGATTTTCACTTCACGACAATTGAGAACGAGAGACTCTGATATGAACATGTGGGATGAGCGGTACGCCGGCAACGAATACGCGTACGGAACCGAGCCAAATTCGTTTTTAGTTGAACGTGCCCTAAAAGAACCCCGGGGACGTGTTCTGAGCATCGCCGAAGGTGAAGGCCGAAATGCGGTTTGGTTGGCTTCGCAGGGCTTTGATGTCACCTCGTTTGATCAGTCAACTATTGGCGTGACCAAGACTCTCAAACTCGCGCTACATAGAAGCGTGGTTGTGCATGCATTTAAAGATGACATGACTACTTTTGAGATTGAGCCAAATAGTTACGACATGATTGTTTCAATATTTGCTCACACGACATCTGATATACGACGAGGGTTACATCAGAGAGTGACCAACGGATTATGTCGGGGCGGAGTCGTGGTACTCGAGGCCTATACACCCAATCAGATTCCATTTGGTACCGGTGGGCCCAAGGATCCTGATCTCATGCCGACAACTGATGAATTACGTACCGAATTCCCAGGCTTAGTTTTCGAACACCTAGAAGAAGTTGAACGTGAAGTTGTTGAAGGAACTCTGCACACTGGTCATGCCGCAGTCGTACAAATGGTGGCCCGCAAACCTTTGTAAAGCCTGAAGTGCGGAATTGAAAAGCTGACTCTAAAAGGTAACTGATGCCATAATCTTTCGATGGCTCAAAATGAATTAGTAGTTGAAAGACTTTTGAGAGTGATTGATGAGGGCTCTAGGTCATCAACGTACAAACTTGCCCTGCTTTTGGGTCTAATCGACGCTGTGACTGAACTTGGGCCAGTAAACACGATTCCAACTCGAACGATTGCTGAGAGGGTAACGGAGATCTATTTTCGCCAAGTTGGGTCGTTTTATCTTGGAGATCGAGTCATTGAAATCAAGCAGATAACTAGCAACAAAGCAACTGTGATTGAATTCGTAAAGACGTTTCTTAAGGATATTGATTCAACGTCTAGAAATTCACTCTTGAAAAGTAAGAAGATGAATCCAATCGGGTATGAAAAGCTAGTTGATCAAGTTGAAAACACGTTTGTTCGCTATCCGATACCTCTACTTCAAAAAGTTGGCAAGCAAGATCTGATTTTCCTATATGAGATTGACTGGCAACAGGAAACGGGAATTAGGAAACTGCGGAAAGATGGACTAGACCGCATAAGACTTGTTAATGGTGTGGGAGAAATTTTGATAAAACTTGGTCCAATGTTTAGATCATTGATAGAGATTCATTGGGTTCGAGATGTGGCCAAAATCAATCAATTGGATACAACCGAATCAGAACTCTATGGCC
>CALPPJ020000071.1 GCA_943325425.2 Bifidobacterium breve
AATGCGCGGCAGTGCCTCGGCAGCCAAACCTGCTTCACCGACTACCTTGACCTCGCCGCTGGCCTCCAGCAAAGAACGCACACCTTGTCGCACGACTTCATGGTCGTCAAGCAGGAACACGGGAACGGGCGTTGTCATACGGCAAGTCTGCCCGAAATCCTTTCCGTGAATCAGGGACCATAGTCACAACATTTGTCATCGCTGATTCATTTTCCCAAATGAGGTCAATTCTCAGCATACGATTGAGCAATGGAGACTCAGCGTGGCTACCGAGCACCCTTTGCCTGAAGTGCTTACCGACGCGATCTTGCGTCAAGCAGTCGTACACAGCCCGGACGGACTCTTACTTTGCGATCATGACGGAACAATTCGCTTCGTCAATGACGCACTTTGTGAGATGACTGGCTATGCGTCTCTTCAGTTAGTGGGTCAACGCGTTGAGATGCTGGTTCCTGTGATTGAACGCGGCACTCATGTTCGGCGCCGTGAGGGATATATCGAATCACCACATTCACGACCAATGGGTCGTGGACTCACCTTGGCTGCAGTTCGCTCTGACGGAACCGAAGTTGCTGTCGAAATTAGTTTGTCTCCAGTTTCTTCCCCAATGGGCGCAATGACGATCGCCTCAATCCGCGATATCACTGATCGCCTAGCCGATGCCGAACGTTTGCGTGCAACCCGCGAAATGCTCACCTTGTCAAGCGAACGCGAACGAATTGCTCGCGACTTACACGACACCGTTTTGCAAAGACTTTTCGGACTTGGACTTGAACTTCAAGCACTGGCAATGAAGCAATCCGGTTTGCCAGATAGCGATTCGACAGTTGCACGTCTCGAAACATCTGTTGATGAGATCGACCACATCATCAAAGAAATTCGTACCAGCGTGTTCACATTGGGAGCGGCCCGTCGCGAAGGTTCGCTCGGTCAAGAAATTGGTGACGTTCTTGCGCAGTCTGCCCGGGTCCTTGGTTTCTCGCCTCGCTTGCGTATCGAAGGAGCGCTCGAGCACATGATCTCTGGACCTTTACGTATAGATCTCACTGCATCACTGCGCGAAGCCCTCGGCAACGTCGCCCGCCATTCACAGGCCACAGTGGTGTCCGTTGAATTAGTTGTACAGGATTACACCTTGACCATGCGGGTCATTGATAACGGCATCGGCATCCCCCAAGATGCTCAATCAAGTCCCGGAAACGGTTTACGCAATCTCAGCACGCGCGCCGAGACGCACGGTGGAAGTTGCACATTAGTTCCTCTCGAAGCTGGCGGAACTTTGGTCGAATGGATCGTGCCCGTCGTTTAAGCCTGGTCACTAGTTCCACAGTTGGGACTTAGGTCCCTAGAGGACCTATCTGTTATCCCTGCGAACCTTGTTGAAATGACGAGCAAGGTGGTCTCATGAATAGAGATGATCGTTCCGTACTGATGTGGGGCTCTTTTGGCGTGGCAATTGCGGCGCTATTTGTGGCCATAGCAAGCATGACTGGCTTAGGTGACTCGAGCGCATCAAGTTCGTCCGATTCAGGAACAGGCCCAACCGTTGTTGACGTTCAGCTTTCTGAATTTGCGATTACTCCTGCTGCGATTGTTGTTCCTCCGGGAGCAGTGTCGTTGCGCATCACTAACAACGGCACCATGGTGCACAACTTCTCAATACCGAACTTGGGGAAAAAGACCGCTGATATCAATCCGGGTGAATCTGAAACCCTCGACCTCGGAACTCTTTCCGAAGGCGCCATGGATGTCTTGTGCGAAATTGCCGGACACGCTGGCTCTGGAATGGTCGGCACTCTCACGGTGACGTCTGGATCTGCGCCGACTGATCCTGGTGCAACCGACACTGGCCTGCATGGATTTGCTAATTGGCAAGAAATGGACCAAGGCATGGAGGTACGTGCCAAGGCTTTCCCCGCCGCGACTATGGGCGAAAAAGGCGGTCAACTTTTTGAGCCGATCATCGAAGCCGATGGCACCAAGGTCTTTAACATCACGGTCAAAGAGGTTGATTGGGAGGTAGAACCAGGCAAGATCGTCAAAGCAATGACGTACAACGGCACGGTTCCCGGCCCAGAAATTCATGTGAATGTCGGCGACAAAGTGCGAATTGTTGTCACTAATGAACTCCGTGAGTCAACTTCAGTTCACTTCCACGGAATTCGAGTTCCGAACAAGTACGACGGAGTTGATCCATACACCCAAAAGCCAATCATGCCAGGCGAAACATTCACCTACGAGTGGACCACCGTTGAGCCTGCGGTTGGCATCTATCACTCACACCACGATGCTCAGGTGCAAATTCCTGATGGATTGTTCGGAGCGTTCATGGTGGGCGAAATGCCCATTCCCGATGTGTTGAAGGAAAAGGGTTACACCCAAGTTGACAAAGAAGTGACGATGACCTTGAACGACTCGGGCACAATTGGCTTGTCACTCAATGGAAAGTCCTTCCCCGCAACCGAGCCATACACCATGCGCCTTGGGCAAGTCATGATGGTCCACTATCAAAACGAAGGTCTCATGGGCCACCCGATGCACATGCATCAACCGGTTGGTTGGATCATCGCTAAGGACGGCGTGCCATTGCTTGTGCCGCAACCTGCCGACACCATTTGGGTCGCACCGGGAGAGCGCTACACCGTGCTGTACAAAGCAACCGATCCAGGCGTGTGGGCATGGCACTGTCACATTTTGAGTCACGCTGAAGGCCCGCAAGGCATGTTCGGTATGGTCACGGCGCTGATCATCACGCCATAAGAATTCAGAAAGTGGCAGTGAACCGCCACTTTCACCTAGTCTCATTCCATGTCTTCTGCTTCAAGTGCCGCCACCACCATCTCGCTTGACGGGCGTCGCGAACGCGGTGCTCGCAACAAAGAGGCTGTGGTTTCAGCGCTCCTCGAACTCTACGGTCAAGGCGAGGTTCAGCCACCAGCCGCCCGCATCGCCGAAATGGCGGGTGTTTCTGAACGTTCGGTATTCCGCTATTTCGACGATATGGAAGACCTTGCAAGTTGCGCTATTGCTGTGCAATGGGATCGAATTCGCGATTTATACGAGACTCTCGATAGTTCTGGCGATCTCACAACGAGAATTAACTCCATCGTTGACCACCGACTGAAGTTGTACGACAAAGTCGGCAGTGTCATGCGTGTTGCCGTTGTCGCAGCATCCAAGTCTCAGGTTGTTGCCATGGCAGTTAAGGAACGGCGACAAATGATGGGTCAACGTGCCTTGCAACAGTTTGAAAATGAATTGAAGTCAACGAGCGATGTTGAAAACAAGGGACGAATTCTTGATTACACGCTGTCACTTGAAAATATCATCTACCTCAAAGAAGCACTCGGACTTTCGCACAGCAAAGTTCGCGAGACATTGACCGCATCAATTAAGTCACTCTTTAGCAGTTGATTGACAAGAACTGACTTACGACAGATATTCAAACTTACGTCGCCAATCGTCAAGAGCAACATCGAGTTGAACTGGGGCGACGGGTGGCGAAATGAGATAGCCCTGAGCCGCATCACAGCCCAGATCGCGCACCATACGGAATTGATCAACTGATTCGACACCTTCAGCGACCACCTGAAGTTGTAGTGAGTGACCGACATCAATTCCAGAACGCACCATCGGGTCGGGTTCAGCCGCATTGATATCAAGACGATTGACCATGGCACGGTCAATTTTCAATTCAGTAAACGGTGCAACCAAAAGTCGTTCATAATTGCTCGTACCGGTTCCGAAGTCGTCCACCGACAATTTGAAACCCGCGATACGTAAGCGAGTCAAGATTGATAGGGCTGGTGCAACATCAGTGATTGGCGCAGTTTCAGTAACCTCAAATGTCCATCGTTCGGCCGGCGCTGCTTCAAGCAAAATCTTCTGAGCCCGACGCGGCAACTCTTCGTCATCTAGATCAAGAACCGAGATATTGATTGAAATATCAGGCATTGAGGCGAGCGCTCGATAACGCTTGCGATCACGCGCCGCCATAGACATCACGATGTCAAGCAGTTCACCTGTTCGACCTTCTTGCTCAATCAGTGCGACAAAGATTGCTGGCGACACATCACCATGTTCAGGGTGACGCCAACGAACCAATGCCTCAACTCCCAATGCTTCTCCACTACGGGTAGAAACCTTGGGCTGATATGCCAATTGCAAGAAATCTGGTTGCAATAACAAGTTCGCATCAATGATGACCTTCGGACCTGTCGGGTCAACACCTAATTCAGAAACCTGTGACAGTTCAAGCATCGCTGTTTTGAGAACATCTAATGAGAAAGGTTTCGCAAAAGTTCCGAGCACTCGCAATTTGTGCATTTCTGCAATGCGACCTGCCGTATCCAACAATGATTGGTCGGCACCACTCACCAAGATCACTGGCATTCCCCGATGTGTGGCACCAAGTTTGCTCATGACTTCAATGCCGTCCATCTCACCAAGTGAAAGATCCAGTACAACCAGATTAAAACGCCCGACTATTGCGGTCTCAATCTCACTTGGGCTACTAGCCGACGTCGCATCGAACCCTGCAGACTCAGCGACTGCGACAATCAATTCACAAATTGCTTCTTCGTCATCGATGACAAGAACTTTTGGCGTATCACTCATGACTGTTCAGCACCCTCAATATCTTCGGCAATTAACGGCGACAAGGCGCTATACAAGTCTTCACGCGAGAATGGTTTAGCCAAAGTCCGCTCGCCTTGCTCTTGCAATTCTTTCATACTCGCCGAGTAACCAGTCATAAAGATCACCGCAAGGTCGGGCACGATTGCAACCGCTAGACGAGCCAACTGAATACCGTCCATCTCTTCACCAAAGTTTGCATCCGAAACCAACACATCTGGTTCAAATGTTTCAATGAGTTCAAGTGCAGCTTTGGGAGACGTTTCAAAACGAGCATCGACCCCCATATCAATCAACCACGAAGCCACCATTTCGGCGAGTGACTGTTCGTCGTCGGCCACCACGACTCGGCGACCCGAACGTCGTTGCACCGCCCGCTCATCGGTCGCGACCGATCCAGTATGTATCGGCAAGCTCAGGGTCACGGTCGTACCAACTCCGAGACGACTCTCTAAGTACGCCGTGCCGCCACTTTGTTTAGCGAATGCATACACCGTGGCGAGACCAAGACCGGTTCCACTGCCGGCCCGTTTCGTTGTGAAGAACGGTTCAAAAGCGCGAGCAACTACATCGGCTGGCATACCTTTGCCATCGTCGGCCACCGAGAGTTCTAACGTTTGAGTTTCTGGCACCTGTCGTGCCGAGATCTTCAAGGTTCCCGTCGGACCCATTGCATCACGTGAGTTGAACGTGAGATTCAAAATGCAACTTGACAAGCGACCCGCATCAACCATGAGCTGCACATTGGGATCTGAAATATCAACTTCAACTTGTCGTCCCGCGCCAAGTGCTTGCTTCATAAGCGGCAAGAGTCCTTTCACTAAATCAGACAGGGTCACCGCGCTCTCTTCAAGCGGTTGACTTCGCGCCACTGCAAGTAAAGACTTCGTGATTTCGGCACCACGTTCAACAGCCGACATTGAGCGTGACACGAACGTCGACAATTTCTCATCGTTCGCAATCGTCTCGTTCATTGCCATCAACTGCAGGTTTCCTAGTGTTACGAAAAGTAAATTGTTGAAGTCATGGGCCAGTCCGCCGGCCAAAGCACCTAGTGATTCCATCCGTTCAGATTGTGAAGAACGCATCGCCAAACTGCGGCGTTCAGTTGAATCGGTCGCATGCAAAAAGCCCACGCGGTCGTTCGACATTCCGTGAATCGGGTACGCCTCAATTTCGACAATGCGCATTGAACTATCAAGATCGTCTTCACCTAGTTCTGCGCGGGCAACTTCACCGTCTAGGGCTTGTTGCAAAGCATCAATCACCAGACGGGCTCGACCCGAATCGTGAGTGAGCCCAAAAATCGCGGTGACATCAAGTCCGGGAATTGCGCCGGGGAATTCATCACGAACTTCTTGGTTCGCCGCTAACACCTTGAGTGATTCGTCGAAGACAACAGATTTCCCAGGCGTGGCATCTAGCGCTGCTTCGAGCAACAACTCTCGACGACGCCGTTCGAGGAATAGCCGATGCTGAGCATTCGCCCCTTGCAAGAGAACTATAAGCATCGCCAAACCGAAGAGAATTTCAATACCCAACACCAGAACAGTAGAGCGAGTCTCAACACCGAAATTCGCCATCGGACTTGCGATAAACCGCAGGCGCAGATCGCTAATGACGCCATCACTTGAAGAAGTCTGCGAAGGTTCTGACTTGTTGTCGCCCTCAACCCAGAGCGATGTTGAAATCTCGTTGTTTGCGATGTCAGCAATTTCAATTTGCACATCGTCAACGAGTCCACTGAACGCGGCCATTCCCGAATGCAAGAGTTCGGGGATTGAATACGACACGACGACGAATTGTTGAGACGGAGACTCTTTTACCGAAAGGGCGAAGTAGATATTCGGCTCAAAGGTTGAAGTGGACAACGCAATATCTTCAATCCCGAGTAACTGCACTTCGTTGTTTTGTGTTGAATCAAGTATTGCCCCATCAAATTTACCGACGGCGGTTTTGAACGAGCTCACACTTGGCGCTTCAAGCCGACTCAACGCCTGGTCAACGGATAAGGAACCATCTGCTTCAACGCTGACAAGCGCGGCAATCGAGATTTCTTCTTGACCAAGAACCAATGTTTGT
>CALPPJ020000072.1 GCA_943325425.2 Bifidobacterium breve
ATCACGTTGCCTCGGGCAATCGGCGAGCAGCGTGCTGCTGAACTGTTGATGACAGGTCGACGTATTGATGGAGCAGTTGCGCACTCCCTTGGTCTTGCCGATCGTTTGGCGGACCCCGAAGACTTGCTTAAGGAAACCCTTGAATTAGCCAATGAAATCGCCCTTTCGGCACCTTTGGCTGTCGAATCTATTCGGGCAACTCTTCGGGGAAATATCGCCGATCTAGTACATACCGCAACCCAGCACGAGATGGCAGAACAACTGCGATTGCGTCAAACCGATGATTTTGCTGAAGGCGCCAAAGCTATGGCTGAACGCCGTACGCCAAATTTCAAACGTTCATAGTTTCGGATGATCTCATCACAAGGAGCAAACAATGACCACAACTAGAAAGTCACCAGTCGCTGGTGTCATGACGGTCGCCGACATGATGCAACCAAAAGATTTGATTGAGCATGTGCAACGCCTTGAATCAATCGGGCATGAGTCGGCTTGGCTCCCCGATATTTTTGGTCGCGAAATTTACGTCACTGCAGGATTCATCTTGCATCACACCACCAAGATCAAAGTCGCGTCGGGTATTGCTCACATGTATGGGCGCGACGCCATCTGTAGTTCGCAAGCCGCACGAACATTGTCCGAACTATCTGGTGGTCGCTTTATCCAGGGTCTTGGTGTTTCAAACACGATCGCGTCTGAAATGCGAGGTATTCCGTGGGAAAACCCGGTGCAAAAGACTCGCGATTATGTCAACGCGTTACGCGGTCCATTGCCCATCATGGCCCCAGCTGTTTATGAACCAGTCCCGATTTACATTGCGGCTCACGGACCCAAGATGTTGGCAGTTGCCGGAGAAGTCGCCGACGGTGCCAACACGTATATGCAAACTCCTGAACACACCACGCACGCTCGAGGGTTGGTTGGTGCGAACAAAGTTCTCAATGTGGTGCTTCCATGTTGTTTGACGACCGACCCCGCTATTGGTCGTGCCGTTGGTCGAGCGATGGTCTCGATCTACTTACCCTTGCCGGCTTATCAACGGCAGTGGGCATCGCAAGGTTTTGATGAATCCGATTGGACGAATGGTGGAAGCGATCGCCTAGTCGACACCTACGTGGCGTGGGGAAGCATTGAGACGATTCGCAACCGTATGCAAGAACACATTGACGCCGGAGCGAATTCAATCATCATGGCCGCCGGTGGGTACAGTCCCGAAAATTCGTGGGAACTTCTTGAGGCAACTGCGCCGTAACAATAAATGAAAGATGTTTACGAGCGCTGCGTATTGCGCTTGATCTCATCCAAAATTTCTGGAATGCGCGCTTGGGGCAAGTTGTGTCCCATATCGGGGAATGCCAAGAGGCGCGCGCCCGGTATGGCCTTGGTCGTTGCGTAGCCGCCAGAAGGTTGCACGAGACCATCTTCAAGTCCGTGAACGACGAGTGTCGGCACATTGAGTTTCTTTAACTGTGGTGTGCGGTCGGGACTGGCCATAATCGCGGCCATCTGACGAGAAGTTCCATCAGGTGTGAAGTCTCTTTCGGAGGACAGTTGAGCGACCTCACGAATTTCAAGTTCGTCATACAGCGAACCCGAGAACAATTTGAAGAGTGCAGCCTGGCGATCGGCAAAAGTTTCCTTGCTTCCACCGGTCAACTTGGCGGCTCGCAACAGCACCGATGTCTTGGGGCGGCCGACTCGGGGATTGCCAGTTGTTGACATGATTGATGTCAACGACTTAACGCGGCTTGGATGTTCAATAGCCATCGTCTGAGCGATCATTCCGCCCATTGACATACCAACGACATGGGCACGCTCAATATTGAGCGCATCAAGCAACCCAACCGAGTCCTTGGCCATATCGCTCAACAAATATGTCGACTTGGCAAATCTTCGTGAAATTGAAAACAGTGCTGACTGAGTTTTTGTCGGAGGAGCCGCATCGATCTTTGTGGACAGTCCAATATCGCGATTGTCAAAAGTGATGACCTTGAATCCTCGATCAACTAGTCCGGCAACGAACGTGGCTGGCCAGGCAACGAGCTGACCGCCCAATCCCATGACGAGCAGCAGCGGCTCGCCATCACCATGCACTTCGTATTCAAGAGTGATTCCTGTGGAAAGGGTTGTTGACGCCATTACGACAACCTAGTTCACCTCGTTTACCGGTAACCGAATCACTAGTCGTTGGCGACCGAGAAATACTGACTTTAGTCCTGATCAATGTTGCAGTCGGACGCGTAATCTGAGTCGTGTGAAGACAAGTCATTTCCTTTTGGTTTTGAATTTTGTTGTGGCTCCCTCATTGGTTAGTTGCGGAGATATAGCGGATGACTCTGATATGTCTTCAATTCTGACTTTGCCGGTAACGGATTCAAGCAACGTTGATACAAGCGCTGATACAAGTTCGCCGACATCTACCGAAGCCAGTACGACTGCTCCCTCGACAACTTCAGTGATTTCGCAAGAGACTTCAATTGGCGTCTATTTCATTAAAGGTGAACTGATGTCGGTCGTGGGTCGCCTCGTAGAGACTCCTGATATTGATGCGGCTTTACACAGTTTGTTGTTGGGGCCGACTGCGGTTGAAATACAAGAAGGAGTAACTTCATTTATCCCTGAAGGAACCCGTTTATTGAACGTTGAAGTCACTGATTCGACCGCTTTCATTGATCTCTCGCATGAGTTTGCGTCGGGCGGTGGAAGTCTGTCAATGATGGGCCGAATCGCCGAAGTGGTTTACACCGCTACTGCAATTACAGGTATCGATCGCGTCACAATTCGTATTGATGGCGTCTTGGTTGACGAAATTGGCGGCGAGGGTGTTGACGTTTCTGAAATAACTAGAACAGACTTGATTGATTTATCCCCCTTGATTCTTCTTGACTCGCCCGTTCCTCACCAGGTGGTAAGTCGTGACATCCAGATAACTGGTATGTCAAATACCTACGAAGCCGGAATCAACTATCAAGTGATCTCAACTGACGGAACAGTGATCTACGAGGGATACACCATGGCTACATCGGGCACTGGCACATGGGGAACTTTCGATCATGTCATCGCCACCTTGCCAGCAAGTGTGCTTGGCGATGTTGTACTAAAGGTATTTGAGTATTCGCCCAAAGATAGCGAACCGATCAATGCAGTTTTCGTACCACTGACGGTGGAGTGAGCACGCCAACGATAATGGGTTGATTCAAAAATCAGGGAAGTGCGACGATTGCTTCATGTTCAATCGTCGCAACGATGCGTCCATCTACTTCTATGTGTACATCAAGAATGGCCCGCTCACCATGTGATTGAAAACGCCGAACTACCGTTGACTTAACGATTGCGATTGAACCGCCCTGAGCGATTCCGTGATGGCGAATGATGCTGCGGGTATGGATCCAACTTCCACGGGCAACGAATTGGTGAACTACATTGTTGGCAAGAGCTGGCCACACAGCGGGGTGTACGTAGTTATTTTCAAGACAGAAGTTGAAATCATCACCGGCGCGTTGACCATAGTCAGAACCCCATTCTCCGATGAGCGGAATCTGAAGTTCTGGTAATACTTCACCAGAGCGCATCGGAGAAATCGGGCCAGAGTCTGTCACTGCAACAAATTGGGCACGGGGCTGATCGGGTTCATCAGTGATTGCATCAATCGTTGAAGATTCGCCACTATTGGTTGGCACACAACGTAAGGCGTCGCCGTCAAAAACTGGACGACGGAATCGCACTTCTCCTCCGCCGTTGTGCAACCAGTTTTCTCCCCAAGCAACGATTAAGGGATGAGTCAGATACGCGTAGGTCGTTACTCCGGCCACGAGTGCTCGCGGAAATCCGGCAGCCTGCGCGCCAGCATCAGTATGAATTGGGTTTCGAGCGTGCTCGGCAAGATTTGATGCCTTGATTTGCCAACTGATTGGTTGCGTCATCACAACGAAACTAATCAGCGTTTCACGCGTTGACGCGGAAGTCGGTGACCTGCGTGTCTTCAGTACCGAGGTCTGTGAAATTGTCGTAGGCACGAGCGGCCATGAACTCTTTCCAAGAGAATTCACGGTAACGCGCACCATCGACACACATCTCGCGAATTGGTTTGATCGTTGAATCACGCGCTGGATTTTGGAAATACGGAATGCTGAAACGACGCTGTGTGGTCATCGGAACAACACGATGCACTGCAGCGCGGTATCGGTCGTTAGTCCATGCCTGCATGCAATCACCAAGATTGATCACGATTGTTCCGTCAGTGGGTGGAACATCGATCCAGCCACTATCGAGTGACTCTGTTTGTAATCCGCCAACATTGTCTTGCAACAAAAGAGTGATCGTGCCGGGGTCGGTGTGATAGCCGAGTGCGGTTGGGCCTAGATCAGGAAGCCCTTCACGCTCAGCTTCGGGAACAGGGTCGCCGACAGGGTAGTGATTGAGTCGCATCATGCTTCCGTAGCGACTGCCCATCATTTCTTTTTGCGATCCCTCCGAGAGTTGCAATGCGGAGTGAATGAGGGACAGCGTTCGATCAGCCAGTTTGCTGAATTCGTCAAAGGCTTCAAGCATGGTGTCGCGAAAACCTGGTAGGTCACGAGGCCAGCGATTGCGAGCATCAATTTGTTCAATGGTCGGATCGAGGAAGTCGAATACTTCTTTGTTATCCCGTTTGCGTTTGGTGAGCTCGCGGTCGTAATAGCCCATGGGGTTTTCGACATCACGAGTGATCTCGTTCTTGATAGAGCGATCAGTATCAAAAAATCGAGCAGTCTGTTGCCACGTGCGGTTGATGAGGTCGTCGAGTCCGTGGCCGCTCAGTAGGAAAAACCCGTGATCACGGCAAGCAGCATCGAGTGCGTCAAGAGACGTGGCAGTCGGGCGGGAAATATCAACGATCGGCACGGAAAGCACATGTCATGTTGGCACAAACGACCACTCTTGGGAAATGGTGTTCTGGGGATAGCGAACCCGACCCTTTATCGGTAATGATGGTGACGTGATTCACCATTACCTAGCCGCCCGTGCCGAACTTGACGCTCCCGGATCGCCTTTGGCGACCTCAATCGCCGAAGTTCGGGGAATTCCCGTCAAGGTGTACACCACCGCTCCGCCCAATATGCGGGTGATGTGGGAAGCCACGGCTGCTCACGCCGACAAGGACTACATCGTCTACGAAGACGAGCGCTTTACCTATGCCGAGATTCATGAGCAAGTACGCAAATTGGCTCAATACTTGGTCAGTCAAGGAATTGGTCGCCATAGCCGCGTCGCCTTGTCAATGCGCAATTACCCCGAATGGGTCGTGGGCTATTGGGCGACTGTCTCCATTGGGGCTGCCGCGGTTGGAATGAACGCGTGGTGGACTCCCTCTGAAATGGAGTACGCGCTCAACGACAGTCAGCCCGGAGTATTGATTGTTGATGACGAGCGTTTAGAGCGCTTGAGTCAAATTGCCAATACCCCGAAGATGCACGTTATTTCGGTGCGCACCGATCGTGCATTACCCGCAGGTGGAGCGCGTTGGACTGATGTCATGGCCACAGCCGACCCCGGAGTTTTGCCAAGTGTTGAATTTGATCAGGATGACGACGCGACGATTTTCTACACCTCGGGCACCACTGGTTTTCCGAAGGGTGCCCAACTCACGCACCGTGGTTCAGTCGCCAACATTTTGAACCTTGTTGCAATGAACATGGCGTCAGCAATGGCTGAACAGAAAGCCATCGCAGCGGGCGACGTGCCAGCACCGACAGCGGCGCCTGCGCAGGCGTATCCGCCATGTTTCATGGCGCCGACTCCTTTGTTCCATGTGACCGCGTGTAACTGCATTCTGCATGCGGCAACGGCAAGTGGTGCCAAGGTTGTTTTGATGTACAAGTGGGAACCTGGTCGTGCCCTTGAGTTGATCGAGCGCGAGCGAGTCACCAGCTTCTCTGGCGTCCCGACAATGAGTCGTGAAATGTTGTTACACCCAGATTGGAACACTCGAGATACATCTTCGGTTCAAGGAATGGGCGGTGGAGGCGCAGCCTTGCAGCCCGACCTCGTGCACAAGATTGCTGGTGCGCTCAAGGGTGGTCAGCCATCAACTGGTTACGGAATGACCGAAACTCACGGAATCATTACGGCCAACTCAGCTCGTTGGTTTGTGGCTAAGCCAGAGTCGTGTGGGCCACTCGTGCCGACACTTGAAGGCAAGTTGGTTGACGAAGACGGCAATGATTTGCCAGCCGGACCGAACACGGTTGGTGTTCTGTGCGTGCGAGGCTCAGTAGTCATCAAGGGCTATCTCAACCGTGAAGAAGCAACTGCTGACAGTATTCGTGACGGCTGGTTGAATACAGGAGACATCGCACGTATCGACGAAGACGGTTTTGTGTACATCGTTGACCGGGCCAAAGACATGGTGATTCGTGGTGGTGAAAATGTGTATTGCAGTGAAGTCGAAACTGCGATCTACAACCATGACGCGATTGCCGAAGCTTGTGTTTTCGGTATTCCTGAAGAACGACTCGGCGAAGAAGTTGCCGCGGTCATCGTGTTACGACCTGGTCGATCGCTGAGCGAAAAAGAACTTCAAGATTTCTTGTCGGGCACTATTGCTAAGCACAAGATTCCGACCAAGATCTGGTTCCGCGATGAGCCGATTCCGCGCAATGCCAGCGGCAAATTCTTGAAACGCGAACTGAAGAAAGAACTCACTGGCGAGTGAA
>CALPPJ020000073.1 GCA_943325425.2 Bifidobacterium breve
AGCGATCTTCTCGCCTCCAGATTGCTTGAAGAATGCGGCAACCGTCGGGCCAGAACCCGATAGCCACGATGAAATTGCCCCGAGTTCAATCATGCGGTACATGACCTCGCGACACATAGGTGTTTCATCGAGACGTTGTTCTTGATGCAAACGGTCAGTCATCGACGTCCGCAACAATTCAAGATCGCCCGTATTTAATGCGATCACCAATTGCGTCGAACGGGCAATGTTAAACACTGCGTCGACTCGATCGATATTCGTGGGCAGGGTTGAACGACTTGAGGCGGTTGATGTTTGAAAAAATGGAACCCACGCAACAATGCGAATCTCTTCAAGCACGTGAGCCGACACCGGAACCGCGACTGTAGATTGCGGTGACGCAGTGACGATTCCACCCAAAACACTCGCCGCAACATTGTCAAAATGACCTTCAAGCTGAGCAGCAATTCTGATGATGTCGTCACGGCGCTGAGTGATAAAGAGTGGAAGATCTATTTCGGTCACTCCAGCTTTTTGCGCAAGTCCAAGACAGACACCGCCGACACGAACCGCACCCGAGAAACCCAAACCCCGTCCGGACGGAATAGGAGAATCAACCCACAGCGCACCTTGACCGCCAGCGCGCATAAAAGCTTGCATCGCCGGATGCCCATCACTCACCGGATCGCTGTCTCCAATCGGACACAGAGCAACAGTGGCGCACAGAGATAACGCCATGCCCAAAACATCGAAACCAGGGCCAAGGTTGGCTGAGGTCGCAGGAACTTGAACAGCCAAATTCATTGCTGCACTGCCAGAAGTTTCTAAGCGCCAAATTCGGCGAGAGCAGCTTGCGATTCGGTGATGAGTTTTGTCAGTGTTTCGTTGGCTCGACCCGAATCAATCGATTCAGCGGCCATTGCGACACCTTCTTCAAGCGAACTTGCGACGTCGGCGACGACTAAACCTGCGCCAGCATTCAACACGACAATATTTCGATGAGCACCTTGTTCACCAGCCATCACTCGACGCACCACATCGGCATTGAATGCGGGCGTGCCGCCCACCAGCTCTTCCGAAATAGCCGGCGCCAATCCTAAAGACACGGGGTCAACAGAGAAGGTTCGCACTTGTCCGCCGCGCAGCTCTAAAACAGTGGACGGACCAGTCGTCGTGAGTTCATCAAGTCCACCACCGTGCACAACCCATGATGACTTCGAACCATGTAGACGCAATGAGGCCAACATTCGTTCGGCGACCAACGGATTCGCCACACCAATCAACTGACGTTTCACGCGACCTGGGTTAGCCATCGGTCCGAGCAAGTTGAACACTGTGGGCACGCCAATTTCGCGACGCGATGGTGCGGCAAATCGAAATGCGGGGTGGTAACGCGCGGCCAGACAAAATCCCATACCAGCGCGTTCAACACATTGCTTCACACCTTCTGGTGACAATTCAACAGCGACGCCTAATGCTTCAAGCACATCGGCGGTGCCACATTGCGAGGAAGCAGCACGCGCTCCGTGCTTACACACCGGGACTCCGGCTCCAGCAACAACGATGGCCGACATCGTGCTGACATTGATCGAATGACTGCGATCGCCACCGGTGCCCACGATGTCAATCGCCCGTTCGCGAGTCGCATCATCAAGTGGCACCAAAGTTGCTGCTTCAAGAACCGCATCAAGCAACCCTGAAAGCTCTTCGGGCGTCTCACCTTTGGCGCGAAGCGCGACAACAAATCCGATGAGCTGAGCAGGCGTTGCCGAACCCGACAAGATATTGGTCATCGCCGCACGGGCATGGGCCGCATCAAGGTCGTGACGATCAAGCAACGAAGAAATCAGTTCAGGCCAACCACCAATTGATTCAAGGGTGATCTCAGAAGTCTGGGGAGCCTCGGCCATGCGTTTGAGGCTAGCGAGATGTGCCAGCGAGTACGACTGCCACGGTTGTACGACAATCAGGCAATGCGCCGGCGTTGGCGAATGAGACGTCGGCGTTCACGTTCGGTGGTACCGCCCCAAACACCAACTTTTTCTCGACTTGCTAACGCATGCTCTAAACACGAGATGCGTACATCGCACCCGTGGCAGACCATTTTCGCAACATCAGCCTGATCTTCGGTTTCTGGAAAGAACATTTCTGGGTCAAGACCCCGACATGCTCCCAGTGACCGCCATATGACTTCCATTGGATTCCCCCAAGTGACATCGGTCCGATTACGGCAACGACTTCTCTTAGAGCGAGACAATAGAAGGCTCTTGCCCGTTTGTGAATAGGCAAGTTCAAATATCGCTCTGACCTGCCCTGATCGGGCAAAAAAGTCAGGTCAGGCGCGTAAATCGTTCAGGAATTCAGCCAAATTGGCTGGCGACAAGGTGATCTCTTCGAGGTAATCGGGGTGGGTGCACGCCAGCACTGCGCCGCCCTCGGCCAGCCCGGCAATCTCATCGTCGGTGAATGCGAACTGCAAGTAATGAACTGCTGCCGTGACATAGTCACGCGTCAGTTGACTCTCGTGTTGAGCTTCGGTGACTGCGGCGACTTCTCGCCCATCGGCCAATCGGAACACGATTGAACTTTCAATTCCGACCAACTTTGGCAACCACTCTTGCATTTGTTCTTCACTCGTCAATTCAATAAACAACGTGGCGCACAATTGGCCCGGCTCAGGAATCATCGGGTTGTAGATATCAATCTCACCTTGAATCTCTTCGTCAGTTGAGAGTCGTTCAACTCGTGACATCTCTTGAATCTGATAACGAATCGTGTCGCGGTTTTCGAACATCACCGAAACGATGGTGCCAAGAGACAAACGACGGCGTTCTTTTAGGGAAATGACGTGTGCCTTGAATTCGGCACGCTCACGTTCATAAGCACGCACGTCGGCGATATCTGACAATGAAAGTTTGCGGGGGGTCAAAGTATTCATCTGATTCTCCAATTTCTGAATTACTTGGGGGGTTGTTCTTCAGGAATTCCGTAGGCACGTGCCACCAATTGGATGGGGTGCAACGACACACGTCCGGTTTGCTCGTTAATGGCACCATTCGCCAAGTGGCAGTCACCAGTCACGACATCGCTATCGGCCTTGATGATTTCGGCACCAAGTTTCTTTCCGATTGGGATCGAGAGTTCGGCATTTTCGGCACGAAGGCCCCACATGCCGTCAATACCTGAGCACTGTTGCACAAGTTTGATCTTTGCGCCGGTGAGCTTCATCAGGTCGCGGCTCTTCAATCCAATGTTCTGAGCTCGCAAGTGACATGGGGTGTGATACGTGATGGTCT
Source organism: Bifidobacterium breve (assembly GCA_943325425.2). Lineage (GTDB taxonomy): Bacteria > Actinomycetota > Acidimicrobiia > Acidimicrobiales > Ilumatobacteraceae > Casp-actino8. Next base: position 3,276 of record CALPPJ020000073.1, read on the forward strand.
CGGGAACATCGCCAGTGAATTCAGTGTCAAGCGCAGTGCCTTCGGCCTTATGCAACTTCATCAAGTACTCACTGGCGTCATAGGTATTGGCAGCAACCAGTTCGGCATCGGGCCCACCGACATAGTCGAGATAGTCCTTCTTCAACACATAACCACAAGTCGGCTGCGGCACGACAATGTCGTTGCCTTTGCGGACAGTGTTTGCCAACGCCTTGACATTCTTCTCGGCAATCTTGGTGAAGTTATCAATATCTCCACTATGCAAGAACGGCGCACCACAACACTGGGTTGTGTCAGCCAACGAACATTCAATGCCGTTGCGCTCGTACACCTTGATCAGGTCATGACCGACCTCTGGGGCTTGGTATTCAACGAGACATGTTGGGAAAAGGGCAACGCGTCCTTGCCGCTTGCCGATCTTCAATTTCGGACGACGATTAAACCATGTGGTGAATCGTTGCTTAGCAAAGGGTGGTAACACTCGCTCGCTTGAAACACCCGAGGTCACTTCAATCGCTTTGCGAACCAATGAGCCCGGCTTTGCACCCATCATCTTGTTCATCAAAGGCGCGGTCTTCGTCGCTACTTTTCCGAGCAGGTCGGTGCGGCCCATCACGTTCGTTGTGACCTTGTCACGTAAAGAAACTTGGTCATTTTTGTGTCGCATCGCGTCGGCGCGCAACATCAAACGCGGGAAATCTAATTCCCATTCACTTTGTCCAGGAATGTACGGACAGTTGACGTAACACAATTTGCATTGAAAACATTCATCAATGACTTGGTCTTGTTGCGCTGGTGTTAGACGACCAGCATCTTGATCTTCGTGTTGATCAATGAAATCGAAAAGTGTGGGGAACGATGTGCAGTACTTGAAACACAAACGACACCCATGACATAGGTCGTACACCCGAGTGAGTTCATCGCGCACATCCTTTTCATCGAGGTACTTCGGATGTTTCGGATCGTAGGTAATCGTCATGTTCAAATCTCATTCGGTTGATAAGGCTGCAAAAGAACAGTGTAAAGATTTTGTTGGGGTGCCCAGCTTGCGCCGAGCACCCCAACAACTACATGAACCGAAACTCAGAGAGCTTCGAGGCCCTGCTGGAAACGACCAGCATGGCTCTTCTCGGCACGAGCCAAGGTTTCGAACCAATCGGCAATTTCGGCAAAGCCTTCATCGCGAGCGGTCTTTGCGAAGCCTGGGTACATCTGGGTGTACTCGTAGGTCTCGCCGGCAATTGACGCCTTGAAGTTGGCTTCGGTTTCGCCGATGGGCTCACCTGAAGCGGGGTCGCCAACTTCAGCCAAGTAATCGAGGTGACCGTGGGCGTGTCCGGTTTCGCCTTCAGCGACCGAACGGAACAATGCGGCTGCATCGGGGTAGCCCTCGATGTCGGCCTTCTGTGCGAACCACAAGTAACGACGGTTGGCCTGGCTCTCGCCGGCGAACGCCTCCTTGAGGTTTTCGTGAGTCTTGGTGCCGTGGAGGCTCATGACTGTCTCTCTTTCATGGGTTGTGGGTTTTTACTTGCTGAACTTCTTGATCGTGAGAAGCCACGCTCAAGAAACCTTTCCTCACTTCAGGCACAACTCGCGCATGAACCGTGGAACAAAATTGAGGTTGAATCGACGGAGAATCCATCGAGTCCTTCAATGTGCAGGGCTTGTGACCCAGCCACATAGACATCGCGAACATTGCCGCACCCTTGGCAGATGACGTGGTGATGTTCATCAACATTCGGGTCAAAACGTACGGCCCCTGCGCCAACATCAATGAGACGCAACTCGCCCATCGAGGCCAGATCGGTCAAAGTTTGGTACACAGTGCGCAACGAGATGCCAGGCATCTGGGCACTGGCCTCGGAATACAGAGCTTCAGCGGTGGGGTGCATGGTGTTGCCATGCATGAGGCGGAAAAGCAACTGCCGCTGCGGCGTGACCTTCAGGCCAGTCGCACGAAAGGCTTCGGTGAGCTCGGTGGGTGATTTCACACTGCGAAACTTAGTGACATCTCCTGCTAATTAGCAATTCATGCAAATTAGCAATCGGTGAAATCTGTCTCACAATGCTCGTTACGGCTTCAGCAGGTACTCTCGCCATGTGCCCACCGTTCCAGCGTCAAACGCCATGACCCCCGACCATTTCGATCGATCGGTCATGCGCCAACGCCTGGCCAACGAGCAATTTGATGTTGTGATTGTCGGTGGGGGTATCACCGGTCTCGGGGTGGCCCTTGATGCTGCATCGCGTGGTTTACGCACAGCCCTGATTGAGCGGTACGACTTCGCATCGGGCACGTCATCCAAAAGCTCAAAGCTCGTGCACGGTGGACTGCGGTATTTGCAACAAGGTGAAGTTCGTTTGGTCTATGAAGCGCTCTACGAACGGCAACGCTTAATTCGCAATGCGCCGCATCTTGTATCCCTCCTCCCCTTCTTACTTCCGATCCTCACCAAAGACGGTTTGGTATCGCGAAAAATTGCGCGCGCTTTAGGTTCGGCCTTGTGGATGTACGACATCACCGGTGGCGCGCGTATTGGCAAAATTCATCGTCGCCTACGTAAACAAAAAGCACTCGCTCATATGCCGACCATGCCCAGTCAACGTTTGGCATCGGCTTATATCTATTACGACGCTCAGGCAGACGATGCACGGCTGTGTGTCACCATGGCGCGTTCAGCCGCAGATCATGGAGCAGTCGTCATCAACCAATGCGCAGTCACCAGCATTTTGCGTTCCGAATCGGGACAGGCGAATGGCGTCACGGTGCAATGCGATGACGAAAGTTTCGATGTACGCGTGAGAGTGGTGATCAACGCAGCCGGTGTGTGGACTGATGCCGTTCGCACGCTTGAAGAAGGTATTGATCCCGACACCATCCGACCAGCTAAAGGTGTTCATGTCACGGTTCCGTGGGACAAAGTTCGTAATGACATTGCTGTCATCATCCCGGTCCCGAAAGACAAACGAAGTCTGTTCGTTGTGCCGTGGGGTCCAAAACCCGATGGCACATTTACGCACACCTATGTCGGCACGACAGACACCGATTATCAAGGTCCTATTGATGATCCACAATGCACGAAAGACGACATCGACTACGTATTACGTGCGTTGAACGCCAGCGTGACCACTGGAATTACTACCGACGATGTCACTGGAGTTTGGGCAGGACTACGTCCACTCGTCAAGCAAGTCAACGCCGAAGATGGAACTGGCAAAGGTGGCAAAGCCGCGCGAACGGCTGACCTATCGCGTCGACATGTGGTACTCACTAGTGATTCTGGAATCATCACAGTTACTGGTGGCAAGTTAACGACTTATCGCGAAATGGCCCAAGACACCGTTGACGCTGCATTGAAAGTTCTCGAGAAGAATTCGTCGACGTCAACCAAGAACATAAAG
>CALPPJ020000074.1 GCA_943325425.2 Bifidobacterium breve
AACTCGATGACTTGCTTGACGAAATTGATGATGTTCTAGAAAGCAATGCTGAAGATTTCGTCAAGTCGTACATTCAAAAAGGTGGCGAATGAATCGTGGTAGTTCCATTCTTTAATCTCGATAATGACCCGGGTAGCAACTTCACCTCGTTGCTCCGCAAGGTTGGTCTCGACCCGTTTGCTTACGGACCGTCAAGTGATCATCATCCGATTCAGGCTCCCCATGGAACCACTGTCTTGGCAGTCCGTTACAACGAGGGCGTCGTCATGGCTGGTGATCGGCGCGCCACAATGGGCTCGAGAATTTCGAACCGTGAAATGGAAAAGGTCGTTCCGGCTGATCGTCATAGCGGAGTGGCTATTTCGGGAACCGCCGGAATCGCCATGGACATGATCAAGATCTTTCAATTACAACTCGAACATTTTGAAAAACTCGATGGTCGTCCGATCAGCCTTGAGGGTAAGGCCAATCAGTTATCGCAACTCGTACGCGCGAATCTTTCGGGAGCTATGCAGGGTTTGGCAGTGGTCCCGATTTTTGCTGGCTATGACCTTCTGCGAGGCACCGGTCGTTTGTGGGATTTTGATATCACGGGCGGTCGTTATGAAGAACGTGAGTTTGTCGCAACTGGATCTGGTGGAGGTCCCGCTTCGACAGTTCTCAAAGTTGGTTTTCGCCCAGGGATGAATGTCGACGAAGCCATCAACTTGGCATGTCAGGCTTTGTGGGAGGCCGCAGATGTTGACTCGGCAACTGGAGGCCCCGATGTTCTGCGAAGTATCTATCCGGTCATCGCAACGATTACAGCCAATGGTTGGGAGCGTCGCGAAGACGCAGACTTGGCAACTCGTTTTGACGTCCTAGTTCAACAGCAACGTTCACAACGTGAAGGAACGGCATCATGAATCAGCCTTTTTATGTAGCCCCTGAACAGTTGATGAAAGATCGAGCCGATTATGCGCGCAAAGGAATTGCGCGAGGTCGAGCATTAGTCGCGGTTCAATACAACGATGGGATTCTTGTCGTAGCCGAGAATACGTCCAACACGTTACGTAAGGTCAGTGAAATTTACGATCGGATTGGCTTCGCAGGCGTCGGCAAGTACAACGAGTTTGATCAACTGCGTCGTTTTGGCGTTCGTAATGCTGACGTCCGTGGTTATCAATATTCGCGTGATGATGTAGAGGCACGCAGTTTGGCTAATGAGTACGCCCAGATCTTGGGTCAAACGTTCACTCATGACGTCAAACCCTATGAAGTTGAGATTTTGTTGGCTGAAGTTGGAGTCGATCAAGGAACTGACCAACTGTTCCACATCATGTATGACGGCACGTTGATGGACGAACGCGGGTTGAGTGTTCTTGGAGGCGATGCCGAATCAATTGGTGAGCGGTTACGTAGCTCTTGGAAGTCCGAAGATGATTTGTCGACAGCGGTCAAAAAGTGTGTTGCTGCGCTATCTGGGCCTGAACGAACTCTGCATGCTGGCGACTTAGAGATCGCAGTGCTGGCGCGAAACGCGCAGCGACGTTGCTTCTTGCGTTTTGATGACGTCGAAGTAGAGAAACTTTTGACCTGAGGGTAATAAGCAAGCCAATAGTGTGATGGTGACTTTGGTCCTGTGACAAATCAACGAGTGGCGCTAATTCTTAAATGTCAGAAGTGCGATCGTGTTTCTATGAGAATTTTGCTTGTAGACGGAGATCAATCAGAAGGCGTAGTGCTGGCGGGGCAACTCGGCGAGCGAGGTCATGATGTCGTGAGATGCTTCCCACCAGAGGGTCATACTTTGTGCGTTGGTGCTAGTGACGCTTCAAAGTGTCCGGTGGAATCACTTGGTTGTGACGTTGCTCTCATTGTTCGTGATGCCGAAACTGAGCCTGGTCTGCGAGAGATGGGCGCGGTTTGTGCAATTCGTCGACACATCCCAGTCATTGAGGCATGTGCCGAATCAAAAAGCTCCTTCGCTGCGTGGTCAACGCCGGCGGGTACTGCGGTGATTGAGGCGGTTGAAGATTTTGATACAGGCGCTCGTCCTGGACTGGTCAGCGCAATTGAAGCACGACTAGCAACACTGCCAGCGGTGATTCGATTAGGCAAGATACCTACCATCGCGGTCCGTCACAAGGACTCACGACTTTTGTTGAATATCACTTTGCCGCCAGGGGCTACTCAGGCAGAAGAGGAAAGCATTATTACTTGGGCGGTTCGTTGTTTGCGGGAAAAAGACCCGCATTCGTCAACTGCAGATGTATTGGTTCAAGGCCGTGGCAGCAGGGTTTGATGACTGACCAGAACTTTGTGAGAAGACGAGTTCTGTTGACATCGAAATAGCGAGTATTTTGCGGTAAGTGGAGCGACGTATCTATGGCCTAGAGAATGAATACGGAGTGACCTGTACTTTGCGTGGGCAGCGACGCTTAAGCCCCGACGAGGTCAGTCGCTATTTGTTCCGCAAAGTCGTCTCGTGGGGACGCAGTTCAAATGTATTTCTTGAAAACGGCTCTCGGCTGTATCTCGATGTGGGTTCGCATCCCGAATATGCAACGGCGGAGTGCGATTCGATTTATGACGTTGTAGTTCAGGATAAAGCCGGAGAGCGCATCTTGGAAAATTTGGTGAGCTCGGCCGAAGAACGTCTTCGAGAAGAAGGTATTCGGGGAACGATTTATCTCTTTAAGAACAACACTGACTCAGCTGGGAATAGTTATGGATGTCATGAGAATTACCTCACGTCACGGGACGACGACGCGAGTTTGCATAATTCAATCCTGATCCCATTTTTAGTATCACGAATGATCTTTACTGGCGCCGGAAAAATTGTCCAGACTGCACGAGGTCCGGTGTATTCCATCACCCAACGGGCCGACCACATCTGGGAGACGATGTCTTCGGCGACGACCCGTAGTCGTCCAATCATTAATACTCGGGATGAACCTCATGCCGATGCCGAGCGTTATCGACGACTGCACGTCATCGTCGGGGATTCCAATATGAGCGAATACTCCAACTTTTTGAAAGTGGGCTCAACGGCTTGCCTCTTGCGAATGATGGAAGATCCCAAATGCGAATTGCGGGATATGACTCTTGAAAATCCGATTCGTGCGATCCGCGACTTCAGTCATGACACGACCTGCCGTAAAACCGTTCATTTAGCCAGTGGTAAAGAAGTGAGCGCATTAGATATCCAACGCGAGTATCTCAATGCCGCCCTGAAATATGCAGAGACCCGTGGTTTTCAGGCCAATGAACAAAAGGCCTTAGAAATGTGGAAATACTGTGTCGAAGCAATTGAAGTGGACCCCTTTAGTTTGGATCGCGAAGTTGACTGGGTCATCAAGCACAAGTTGATTGACTCGTATTGTTCAAAGAATGGACTTGAGCTAGGGGACCCTAAAGCACAGTTGATCGATCTGCAGTATCACGATGTGGTTCGTACACGGGGTCTTTTCTACAAGATGCAAGATCGAGACCTGGTTGAGCGGATGTGTTCGGACGCCGACATTGTTGAAGCCATGGATATTCCACCCCAAACAACACGGGCTCGGTTGCGAGGCGATTTCATTCGGGCCGCCAAAGAAAAGAAACGGGATTACACCGTTGACTGGGTGCACCTGAAATTGAATGATCAAGCCCAACGTACTGTTTTGTGTAAAGACCCGCTCAAGAGCCGTGATGAAAGGGTCGAAAAACTCATCGCGTCGCTCTGATGCAGCGTGTGCTGGGTGTTTGGACGCTGTACGGTTGTGGGCTGATGAGTGAAGGAATTGAAATAGCTGAAGAAGGGGCGGTCATCGATCTTGACGATGCTGCAACCGGCGAAGCAGTTCGTGCGGATCTCAATGCTAAACAGCGTTCGCAAATGCGGGCTGTTTGGGAATGGGTCTTCGTTGTCGTTATAGCCATCGGCGCCGCGATGTTTATCCGAGTCTTTTTGTTTCAGCAGTACTACATCGATGGTCCGAGCATGCAAACGACGTTGATGCCACAGGATCGTGTGCTCGTCAACAAGATGTCGTACAAGTTGCATGACGTTCATCGCGGAGATGTCATTGTTTTTGACCGTGTCACCAACGAAGTGCAACATGATGATCTGATAAAAAGAGTTTTAGGTTTACCTGGCGAGGCGCTTGAAATTCGATCATGTGTTGTTTATATCGACGGGGTTCAGGTGGAAGAGCCTTATCTCAACCTTGAGCAGACTTCACAAATTGAGCCCAGTGCCCGCTGTGGGTCACACACGGATATGGCCCCAGTCGTGATACCAGAAAATATGGTTTTTGTCATGGGTGACAACCGAGTACAAAGTTTTGATAGTCGAGATTTCGGGCCAATTGATATTGACAAAGTTCGCGGTCGGGCCTTCGTGGTGATTTGGCCTGCTAGTGCCTGGGCCTGGCTATAACGCCGCCCAGCTATAACGAGACTGTGTTTCTAAACATTTCGGGCAAATGCATCAATCATGCGGTCGGTGTAGTCACTGAAAACTCCGTCAAGTCCCATGCGAATGCCATCGTCGAGAACATGATCCTGTTGCATATCCCAACCGAAGGCGAAACGATTGAATCGATGGAAAAGGGTCACTAATCCGCCATTCCAATCGGTGTGATGCATGTTGATGCAATCAATGCCAGCTTCGTGTAATTGTGCAGCTCGACGCTCAGGACCATCTTTCAACCGACTGAGTCGGGTCGAATCAACGAGTTTTGCTTCAGTCAGACTTCGCCAGGTAGCAACAACTTGCCAGTTATGGTGGCAAAGCCAGAGTCTCGGTTCTAGATCGGGCTTTACAAGTCGTACAGAATCAAGAGTCGCCGACAGCGCCGCGGGATCTTTGACATCAAGTGAAAGGTCAAAGTCACCGGGAACTTCGATGAGCATTTCGGCGACGGTGGGAATATGGTTTGGGAGCTCGGCGTGGGTCACCTCGGAAATGGCGATTTTGCGTCCCCGACGGCGCACGACTCCGTCGTGATCGAGCACCGCGATTGCATCAGACGTGACCCAAACGTCACTTTCTAGTCCGGTCGCCCCGAGTCGTAAGGCCAATTGAAAGGCCTCAATCGTGTTCTCGGGGGCGTAGGCCCGAGCTCCGCGATGCGCGAAGGAGATAGGAGGATCAATTAAGGAAGGCAGGCGCTGTTGCACCAGATGATGATGTCACGGTCGGGGAAATACAGCAAGTACTGCCCGGCAGGGCTCAGTATCGAGTTTCCAAGTAATTAGACTTGCGACGTGTTCAACTTGTCGGGAAGCGAGATCGTCGTCATCTTGTTGCTGGCGTTAATTGTTCTGGGCCCCGAAAAACTCCCTGAAGCAATTCGTAAATTTAGTCGGGTATACAACGAGGTTCGCAAGATCAGCAATGGTTTTCAAAGCGAGTTTAAGAATGCGTTTGATGAGCCCATGAAAGAACTTCGGGAAACCGCGCAATTGACGCGCGACGCAGTGTTAAAACCCTTGAAAGAAGAGCCCGAGGTTGAGCAACACGAAGTAACCCCACCGCCAACGACCGAGGGTGACAAGCCGTGAAGATCGGAATTGGGAAAAATCGTTCCGGAAGTAAGAAAGAGAATCAAGAGTCAGCATCTGAAGATGCCATGACGCTCACTCAGCATTTGGCTGAATTGCGTTCACGAATTATCCGGGCCGTTCTTGCCGTGGTGATCAGCATGATGGGTGTTTTGGCGTTTTATGAACCTGTTCTGCGGTTCTTGCGTCAACCGTATGACAACGTATGTAAGCGCCGACCCGACTTGGTGTCAAACTGCGATTTTTACTCACTGGGGCCACTTGAAGGTTTCAACGCTCGTCTCAAGATTTCTTTGTATGGCGGATTGATTTTGGCGCTGCCCGTGGTGTTGTGGCAGATTTGGCGATTTGTGGTGCCAGCGCTTCATGCAAAAGAAAAGCGTTACGCCATTCCGTTTGTGTTGTCGTCGGTTTTGCTTTTTGTTATCGGCGGATTCTTCGCGTACTTCACCTTAGATAAGGGTTTGGAGTGGTTGATCTCGTGGTCGGGCGAAGATGTCCAGCAAGCTTTTCAGATTTCAAAATACGTCAGCTTCGTTGGTCTCATGATTGCCGCTTTTGGAATCGGATTTGAGTTTCCAGTTCTGCTTGTTTTCCTGCAACTCGTCGGTGTTTTGAAGCCGCGGCAATTAATTGAAGGTTGGCGAGTCGCGATATTGGTGATCGTGGTGATCGCGGCAGTGATCACACCGTCGGGTGACCCGATCACTTTGATGCTCTTGGCAGTTCCGCTGATTTTGTTCTATTTCATTTCTATTTTGATTGGCTATATCGGTACGCGAAATCGTCCCGTTGACGCCTAGTCACTTGTCAGATGTCCCGAAGAAGCCGATTGTGACTGTGCGGACTGATCGACTGGAGCTCATTGCCCATTACAAGTTTCCGCTTGATCGATTTCAAGTTGAAGCCATGGATGTACTTGATGCGGGCGAGTCTGTTTTGGTGGCTGCCCCGACTGGTAGCGGAAAGACGGTGGTCGCTGAATACGGAATTTCATGCGCGTTGGCCGACGGCAAGCGGGCGTTTTACACGGCACCGATCAAAGCGCTGTCAAATCAAAAGTTCAACGATCTTGTCGAACTCTATGGCCGTGACAAGATTGGCTTGCTGACTGGCGATAATGCCG
>CALPPJ020000075.1 GCA_943325425.2 Bifidobacterium breve
GTGTTCCCACCAACTGAGGGCTACCTTGAAAGTGTTCGTCGGCTCTGCGATCAGCATGGCGCGTTTCTCATCTATGACGAAGTCATCAGTGGCTTTGGCAGGCTAGGAACTTGGTTCGCTGCTCATAAATACAACGTTCGTCCCGACATGGTGACCTTCGCGAAAGCCGTCACTTCTGGCTACCAACCATTAGGTGGTGTTTTTGTTGGACCGGCAGTTCGTCAACCTCTTGAAGCCGATCCTTCCTTCTTTTTGCGTACTGGCTTCACTTACTCCGGACACCCAACGGCTTGCGCCGCGGCATTAACCAATATTGAAATCCTTGAACGCGAAGACATGCTGAACCGTTCACTTCATATTGGCAAGCGCCTATCAACTGGATTGCAAGCTCTTGCTGATGATGGGATGGTTGCGGCCATTCGCGGAGACGGTTCGGTATGGGCGGTTTCTCATCTTCCCCACAACGATCCAGTCGTCATTCGTGATCGCATGATGGATCTTGGAGTGATCACGCGAGCAATCGGTACTGATGCCAATACCTTCTGCCCATCATTCGTTATTAGCGACGCACAGATTGATCAAATCATCGACGTCCTAGCCACAGCACTGAAAGCAAACTGAGCAATCACATGAACAAACCAGTCTTCAACCCTTTCAATCCGGCCTTTCGCGCGAATCCGTACCCCTTTTACGATGAACTGCGAGTGCACGATCCCGTGCATGTCACGCCGTACGGAAACGTCATTCTCACGCGATTCGACGATGTGTCTTGGACATTGCGCAGTAATGATTTCAGCCGCGATATTGACGCGTCGGCCAACGAACCCACCGAGCCACTCGCAAAAGCAAAATGGAATCGTCGTCAAGAACGATCGGGAGCAAAAACAATTCTCAATCTTGATCCACCCGATCACACCCGCTTACGTCGTTTAGTCAGCAAAGCATTCACACCAACTGCCATCGATCGTCTGCGTCCGCGCATTCAACAACTCGTAGATGATGTACTCAACCGTGCCGCAATAAATGGTGGGATGGAATTGGTTGATGACCTCGCCTTCCCCATCCCCTTTCAGGTCATTTCAGATTTACTCAACATGCCGACTGATCGCGCTGAGGACATGCGTGATTGGAGCCAGTTGATCACTCTTGCTCTTGAGCCAACGTCAACAATGGAAGATCTTGCACGGACCGATGAAGCGTTCGCGCAATTGATTCCCTATTTGTTCTCAGTCATTGAGGATCGTCGCGCTCATCCTGGAGACGACTTACTTTCAGCTCTTCTCGCCGTTGAAGATGATGGCGATACTTTGTCTCTTGAAGAATTGATCTCATTTGTAGTTTTGCTCTACATCGCAGGTCACGAAACGACCGTCAACCTCATCGGCAACTCAATCAATGCTCTTCTCAAATTTCCCGATCAATTATCGCTATGGAATGAGAACCTAAGCATGACGACCCGAGCCATTGATGAGCTGCTTCGCTTTGATGGTCCGGTCCAACAGACCGTCCGCGTACCTATCGTGCCAGTGACCTACCAAACCTTGAACGGCCCGCTCGTGGTTGAACCGGGGACTATCGTCACCACCGTTCTTGGCGCAGGAAATCATGACCCTGCAATGTTTGATGATCCCAACACCCTGCGACTCAACCGAGCGAATTCAAATCGACACCTCGCCTTTGCTGGCGGCATTCACTATTGCCTCGGAGCAAGCCTCGCAAAACTTGAAGCCGAGATCGCCGTCGGATCAATCGTTGCACGATTCCCGAATATGAAAGCCAACGGTGACATCACATGGCGCGATCGTCTGACCATTCGTGGTGTCGATCACTTACAACTCGAGTTTTAAAACTTATTTGCGAGTTTTGTACTTCACGGCTCGGTTGCCGTTCTCGTCACGAGTGTCAAACTGCTCAGAGATATCTTCGATCCACTGAATCGTTCCTGAGCGTTCCATGAGATCGGGAGCAATCACAAGTGCGGCAATCGCGCGACCAACACCGAGAGTCGTTTGGGCTGCAGCGAGATCAGTTCCACGTTCACCCGAAACTGCCTGAATGAACTCAGTCGCAACAGAACCTGGGTACACCGAACAGCAGGCAATACCCTTCGGCTTCAGTTCAAGAGCCATGTCGGCGCTCAAGCGATCAAGGCCCGCTTTACCTGCGCCATACGACGAACTGAAGTGGTAGGAACTTCCACCAGGCGACGACACATTGATGATTGATCCGCCAGAGCCTGCCGCAAACAACAATGGCGCTGCGTGCCAGGAAGCGATGTAATGCGCACGCAGACCGATACCAACTTGATCATCCCAAATGCTGACGGGATGATCCCAAAAGCCACCGCCCCAGGCCGGCGGATCAGGAATCTTGTACACATTGTTGACCAAGATGTCGATCTTGCCGACTTCGGCTTTGACCCGAGCGAACAACGCTGCGATCTGTGCGTCATCACCATGATCGACTTGAACGGCGATACCTTTGCCGCCCGCTTCGTTGACCATCTTGACTGTTGTGTCGATAGTGAGAGGTCCATCGCCGGCCGAACGACCAGTGATGTACACCGTTGCGCCTTTTTCAGCGAGAGCGATCGCGGTACCGCGACCGATACCCCGACTTGAACCAGTAACAACGGCAATCTTGCCTTCAAGTTCGCGACTCATGCGGTCACACCCTTGGCAGCGGTGAACTCAATGTCAAGATCGGTCAAACCACGCAACATGAAACTTGGGAAGTACTGATACTTGTTCGACTCTGACAACGTGATGGTGTCAATGCGCTTCGACAATTCTTCAGCGGCAACCTTGCCTTCCAGCCGGGACAGGTTGGCGCCCAAGCAGAAGTGAATTCCTTTACCAAAGGCCAGATTGTCACGAAGATGATCACGCATTGGGCAGAACTCATCGGGCTTGTCGTACAAGGCTTCATCACGGTTGGCCGAGGCAAACACGATGATGATGCGCTGACCCTTGGCGAGTTGTACTCCCCCGAGCTCGGCATCCTTAGTAAGGATTCGCCACATGCCTTGGGTTGGCGTCGACAAACGAAGTGTTTCTTCAAAGACTTTTTCTGCTCGTGACGGATCGGCTTTCAGTGCTGCCCACTCTTCTGGATTTTCTGCGAGCAAACGAATCATTTCGGTGAGCGACTTAGTGGTCGTTTCATTGCCAGCAACTAACAACTGCTGAATGATGCTCAACATTTCTGGCATATCAAGTTGACGCTTGTCGGTTACTTCGGGATCGTCATCATCAATTGATGCATTGAGCAAGTTCGTCAAAATGTCGTCTTGTGGATTGGTGCGACGGAGTTCAATCTGCTCGGCGAAGTAGTGCTGAAATTCGTTCACCCCATACTCGGCTTGCAAGCGCTGTTCGAGGGTGATGTTCGTGCCTATGCCGGCGATGGAGTCATCGGACCAGCGCTTGAAATCGGCCAAACGATCATCGGGAACATTCAGGGCCTTAGCAATCACTCGCACGGGTAGTGGCACACCGAATTCCTTGACGAATTCAATGCGGCCCTTATCAATCCACGATTCGATGAGTTCAACAGTGATTTGACGAACGATCGGCTCCATCTCGGCGATGACTTTGGGATGGAAGGCACGCGATACCAAGCGACGGTAACGAGTGTGATCTGGCTGGTCGGCGGTCAACATCGTGGGAACACGCGGGTAACCAGCCGCCATCACTTCGGCGAATTTTTCGCGATCAGCAGAACTTAATGGCATACCTGCACCACCGAACATTGACGAGTATGTCTGTGGGTCGCGCAACACCTGCATCACGAGGTCGTGCTTCGTCACCAAATGGACACCAAGACCTGGCACTGGGTGCACCGGTGCTTCTTCACGCATTTGTGCATAGTGCGGAAACGGACACTGTTGCGTTGAAGGATCGAATGGGTTAAAAGTACTGATATCGACGGCCATGATGTGCTCTCTCTAAGTAATGAAGGAATGAATGAATCAATGAATGAATGAAAACGAATCGCTTATTTGCCAGCGAGGCGTTCAACTACTGGAATGACTGCATCAATAACTGAGGCACCAAAACTGACATAACTAATACCAAAGCGTTCGCGGCGCTCAACAATACGATCGCAAATCTCGTCGACTGAACCAATCAATGCATTGGGATGTTCGGCGAAAACTTCTGGAGTCATACCAAACATCGGAGCCATCTTGGCGCGAGTTCCTTCTCCATCGGGTGTCACGATCGTGAAGTAGGCGGCAATTTCGATTTCAATCTGATCAAAACGTGCACCTGCGCCATCTTTGATCCACTGAATCTTTTGATCAGTCAACTCGGCAGTTGACGAGCCGATTCCGGCGGCGCCCAACTTTCCTGATGAGTTGTTGAAGTTCAGTGACACAATGTCGGCTTCGCGTCCGGCAATTGTGAGAATTCGCTTTGCTCCTCCGCCAATCATGATCGGAGGACCTGACTTAGTGAACGGCTTGGGCACAGCTTCAAAACCCACTGCATGAACATGCGGTGTATCGATGTTCAATTCGCCTTCGGCAAATGAAGCACGTAGCAATGCGATGACTTCTTCGAAACGATCGATACGAACTCCGGCGCGATCAAAAGGAATTCCGATTGCTTCGTACTCGCCTTGTAGCCAGCCCGCGCCGAGGCCGAGCTCGAGACGTCCCTCAGAGAAGAAGTCGAGAGTTGCTACTTCTTTAGCCAACATCACTGGACTGCGATAATCAACGCACAACACACGACAACCAACCTTGATGGTGCTTGTCGCTTCAGCAGCGACGGCCATCGCTGGAATAGCGGCCACGGTTTGAATCGGGTGACCAGTCGCAGTGAGCGCTGGTCCCGGCCCAATGATGTGGTCGGCTAAGTGGAATGACGAAAAGCCCGAAGCCTCAGCTTTACGAGCCAGTTCACGCCATTCTTTGCCTGAGTTCGGCGCGTACGCCTGTAGTCCGAAGCGAAATGGCTTATTCATGCGGGAACCTCCAAGATCGTGACGGCACCGGTATCACCGTTGACTTCGATCAACGCACCGTCAGGAATACGCACGGTTGCATCGGTTGCCGAAACAACACAAGGTAAACCAAGTTCGCGACTCACGATGATGGCGTGACTGATCGCTGCGCCAACGTTGACGACAACTGCACCACACGACATGAACAAAGGAGTCCACGCCGGATCGGTGTTCGGAGCAATGAGCACATCGCCTGGCTCAAGATCACCTGGTTCGGTCGGATCAAGAATGACGCGAGCGCGCCCCACGTATTGACCAGTACAACCAGGAACACCTTGCACGACGTCGCCGACTCCGGCCTTAGTCGCGTTTGACTGACCCTTCTTCTTGTACTCATTCAATGGCGGAACAACACCATTCTTGATAAAGAACGGTGGCTCGAGTAGTTGTAGTTCTTGCCACTGTGCGTGACGCGCAGCAAGCGTGTCCTTCATTGACGCACCCTCAAACAAGAACTGGTCAAGTTCAGAATCAAGCAATGCGAACACGTGATGAGGATCTTTCAACGAACCTTCAGCGGCACGACGACGACCAAGCTCACGAAACGCCATACGAACTTCATGAAGCGCACGGATGATATTGGTCTTGGTGCGTTCACGAATCGCCATTTGCGAACTGGCGATCAACGCACCTTCAAGCTGGCCAGCGAGCTCTTCACCCAAAGGCTTGACCTTGGCACGAATATCTTCAGTGAGAGCCTTACGCTCTTCGGCCTTACGGGCGTTGCGAATCTTGGGTGATTCAGCATCAGACTGCAATCGAATACGGTCAATCACAGCAAGTGCATACTCGGGCTTGGTCTCCCAAGTATCCGCGCTAATTTCCCATTCATTAGGTCCACGTGAACCAAATTCAACAATGAACTGTGCGAAGTCGGCAACAAATTTCTTTGCGTCAGCACTACTCGATGCCTGCAGGCGACCAAGCAAGCCAGCCACACCAGCATTGAACTCTTTGCTGACGTCACTTGATGCATTGACACTGCGCGACAAGTCCCACATGCGGTAGCTGGGTTCGGCCGAGTCAACGTCACCGATGCCGGCGATCAACTTCATGGCAGTTTCGGGCTCACCAAGTGCTGCGCACACTGCACCCAAAATTCCTGGAGCAATGGCCGAGTCCGAAGACGGCGGTGTGTGACTATCGAACAACTTGCGCAAGAGCGGCTGGAACATCCGGGCACGCGTCAGCAATCCAGCATCAGACAGAGTTGAAAGATCGGGACGCGCCTGGCGAAGCGCAATAGTCATCACTTTTTCCGCGTCGACTTCAGGAATTGACGTGTTCGTCATGACCCAACCCAGGTGAGCCAACACACCTTCGGCCATCTCAGGTCGCTCATCAAGCGGGTGTGCCTCATAGGGCGGCACTTCGGGGTGATCACCAAAGAAGGCAAGATCGAGTTGCTCAACAGTCAGCAGCGGGCTTCGAACAGCCTGCATACGAACATTGGCGAGGTTGATATAGAAGTAACCAGCAAAGAAACCGCATACTTCAGGCTCGCCGTCGGTGAACTCGTCAAGGGTGTAGTTACCGCCACGTACATATCCGTCGCGCCAACCCAGCAAGATGCCGTTTTCCCAGCAGAACTGCTGACTCAGCGGGCTTGCCGAAACGCTCAAAACTTCACCA
>CALPPJ020000076.1 GCA_943325425.2 Bifidobacterium breve
AGAGGTATTGGTGAGTGCTGCCAATGCCTGGGCTTCACGGTTGGGTGTTGAGGTTGAGGCCTTGATGGTGATGCGCCGTAACGAAGCTGAGGATAAGGAGGCCATTAAAATCGTTCGCAAGGCCGATGCGGTGTGGTTTGTCGGCGACAACCCGATTCACATGCGCAGTGTTTTGAAAGACACTCCAGTGTGGGAAGCAGTGCAACACGTATTGAAAGAAGGCGGCTTGGTTGTTGGCGTCGGCGCATCGGCATCAGCTTTTTGTGATCCGATGATTGACCCGCGAGGCGGCGCACTTGCGCTTGGTCTCGGTCTAATGACTGGCATGGCGATAGTTGCTCAATCAGAAACGGTCACGATCGATCGTCATTCTCGAGCAAAGAAACTTGCCAATGTGCCGTTGGTGTTCTTGCCGTCATCGTCCGCCTTGATTCGACGCGGACACGAATGGGAAGAAGTTGGACCCAACGAAAAAGTTGGACAACTACCTACGTGATTATTCTTGGGTTTCGGGTGTGAAGTTCGGATCAAAGATCCATGCACCCGGGAAATAGCGATCTCCGATTGGGCTGAGGTCAGCTAAAAACATCACTGGTTCGGAACCAGTTGGAATCTTGACGGAGAAGACTCCTTGGTAGACCTCTTCAGACTGCAGCGTGTACTCACCGAATTGTTCGGTTGCGCTTCCAGCTTCCGGAATGTATGACTTCCCATCAAGCGTGTAGACCAGAAACATACTCGGTGCAATAGTGAAGGGCTCTAGCGCTCCACTCGTTACTGTCACGTCAAATGAGAAACCATCTGCTTCGGAAGTTGTTGGAACTCCGATTTGGATCTTGACATCACCCAGGGCAACGAGGTCACCGGGCTTGTAAGGGATGGTGTTGATGTCTATCGGCAACGGGGGATCGGGGTTGCCTACCTCTAGCGCGACTGTTGTCGATGTTGTTGTGGCAACATCATCGCCGCTACAGGCCACGCCAAACAATGGCGTCAGCGCTAGAAGAGCAATGCTCGTTCGACGCCTCATATTTTGACTGACGGGTGGCGGCGAGCGGCAATAATCGGCGGTGCAAACACAATGAGCAAGATAGCAATCATGATGAGCAAGTAGACAAATACTGAAGTTCCCGCACCAGATTCTTCGACTACGACACTTGTCGCCATTGCAACACCAGGAGTAGACACTGCCGCATCGATTGGGGCACCCTCTGCAGTTGCTCCATCGGTCGATGCTTCACTTTCTGTTGTTTCGCTACCTAGCACGACGGTTGTCGTCACCCCGGGAGCGAGCGTGGCACCAGGAGTCTTGCCAGGCGCTGTGGTCGCCCCTGGAGCAGTGGTGGCACCCGGAGCAGTTGTCGCGGCGGTTTTTGAAACCAAGAAGTCGCCAGTAATCGTCGGGTTGGCACACGAATCTATAGCCGGTGCAGCCACGGCACCTGGAATCTTTGCAACCGCGGTAAAGCCGTATTCAACCAAGTTCTTGGGAAGTGGCGCATAGCCAAGTTGCTCGGCTTTTTGTTGACCGGCACACAAGAAGTAGTAAATGAACTCCGACAAGGTCGGGCCTTTTGCAGCGCTAAATGGTGAAGCCTCGCTGATTGGCACGATCATGTATGAGTAACTCGAAACCGGATAAGCACGAGCATCAGAGTTTGAATACACACCACTCAAGACCTGAGTTCCATCGTCGTTAATACGTGCGCCGAGCAAGGCCACAGTGACGTTGACAGCAACAGGTTGGGTGTAGGCGCCTGAAGCATTCTTCACGGATGCAACGGGGAAACCGCGCTCTTTGGCGTAGCCATATTCAACATAGGTAATTGCACCCTCGTTATAGGGGGCTGCAACAAAGTTGGCGACTCCGTCAGAGTACTGCTGGGCTGCGAATCCACTGTTTGGATAATCGGGATACAAGGAAGTTGGATCACAGCCTCCGCCGAGACCAGATTGCTGACACACATAGTTCCAAGCATCGGGGGCTTGACTTGCTAAATAGGCAGTGAATTGTGCCGAAGTACCCGAACCGTCCGAGCGGATAACTGGCTTAATGCGTGTCGCCGGCATCACGCGTTGAGGGTTGTCGGCAACGATCGCAGGGTCATTCCACATAACGATTTGACCACTAAAGATTTTGCCAAGTGTTGTTGGCGACAACTGAAGATCGGTGATTTTTTGGCCGTTGGCCTTAAGGTTGTACATGAAAGCCGTACCACCTGCAACGATGGGTAGATAGGCATACGGGCGCGAAGCTGCAGATGCGGTTTCATCCGCTGCAACGTTTCCATTGCGATCAATAAGAGCAGCCTGAAACGGAATTTCAGAAACTGCGAAGTCAACTTGACCTTGGTAGTAGGCAGCACGACCGGCTGTTGAACCAACACCTTGGAAGTTGATGACAAGACCCTGACGAGCCACGTCGGCTCGCCATTGGTCAACAGCGATCTGACTCCATGTTGAGCCGGCACCGTCGACGGGAGCCTCGGCCTGAACTACCGAAGGAGAGACGACTGTGAGTGAACTAAATAACGCGGCAGTAGCCACAACGAGTTTCTTGATGCGGCGCATCAGCCAAACCTTCCGTTTACATAGTCGTTGGTACGTTCATCGCGAGGATTGCTGAAGATGTCCTTGGTTGGACCCTCTTCAATAATTCGACCTGGCTCGTTTTCGGCAGCTAGGAAGAAGGCGCAACGATGTGAAACGCGCTGTGCTTGTTGCATGTTGTGCGTCACGATGACCACGGTCACCGTTTCGCTGATTTCACTGATGGTCTGTTCGATACGACGTGTTGATGTGGGGTCAAGTGCTGAACATGGTTCGTCCATCAACAACACTTGCGGGCTCACGGCGAGCGAACGGGCAATACATAGACGTTGCTGCTGGCCGCCAGAAAGCGCACGGCCAGGGTCTCCAAGACGGTTCTTGACTTCGTTCCATAAGCCAGCCTTGGTGAGGCATGACTCAATCAACGCGTCGCGCTCGGAACGAGTGGTCTTGAGGCCAGAAAGTTTGAGGCCAGCGAGAACATTCTCGGCCACAGTCATCGCAGGGAAAGGGTTTGGCTTCTGGAACACCATGCCGATACGGCGGCGCACGTCGGTCACCGGAATTGCACCACGATAAATGTCAACACCGTCAATGAGAATCTCGCCCGCAAGTGTTGCGCTAGGCACAAGTTCGTGCATGCGGTTCAGAGTTCGTAAGAAAGTACTTTTGCCACAACCAGAAGGACCGATGAGTGCGGTGACTTGACCAGGTGCCATGTCGAGGTTCACGCCTTCAAGAACCTTCTTGGCTCCGAACCAACAAGCGACATTATTCGCAGTCAGGCCCGCGGCCTTGTGGCCAGGATCAAGCAAACCAATATCAGATGATGTCTTGTTGGTTGTTGTAGTGGCGGTATCGATTGACGTCATGCCAATCCCTTTCTCTTAAGTCGACGCTTCTTGAGACGACTGATGTTGTCTGGTCCTCGTCCACCAATGGCGCGGGCGATGACGAAAAGAACAAGAACGATAATGACGAGCACTAATGCTCCGGTCCAGGCACGTTGCACTTGAGCTTCTTGTGGGAAGCGGATCAAGCGGAAAACGAAATAAGGGAGAGCATCTTGTTTGCCCGATAGCGGATTGGCATTCATCACGAACGCGCCACCAACGGTGAGAATCAGTGGAGCAGTTTCGCCAATAACTCGTGCGACGCCCAAGATAACCGCCGTTACAAGACCTGATTTTGCGGTTGGAAGTACGACTCGAGAAGTGGTTCGCCATTCTGTTCCGCCAAGGGCAAGTGATGCTTCACGTAGGCCACCAGGCACCAGGCGCAAAACGACTTCAGATGTTCGAGTAACAGTTGGCAAGAACAGCACGGCGAGAGCCAAGGCTCCAGCGAAGCCAGTCTGTTGATTGCCGAGGGCGAGAATCCATGCGGCATAGATGAAAAGACCAGCCACAATTGATGGCACAGCACTCATGGCATCGATGATCATTCGGAGGGGCCGAGTGAGGCGACCCTTCACTTCGTTCAGGTACACAGCAGTGGTGATTCCGAGCGGTACAGAAATCAAACTGGCAATACCAACTTGCTGAAGTGTTCCGACGATTGCATGTGATCCACCGCCTTCAGTGGAATCACTGAGGGCACCAACAAACTTTTGATCTTGGGTAAAGAATTGCGGGCGAAGTGAGTGATAACCCTTGCCAATCACGTAGGCCACCACCAAAATCAACGGAATAACGGCGGCAAGTCCACCAGTCCAGATAAACATCCGGGCAAGGTGATCTTTGGCCTTAATTGCTCCACGCAACTCCCAAACGGCGACGGTGGAAATGATGTTGAAGAAGACATACCAACACACAAAGAAACCAAGTGCACCAGAAACCGGCAGCAGAATTTGGAAGAAAAAATAGCTGAGCGCGAAGGCTGAAAGGGCTGAACCAACCATCACAATGACGTCGATCATCTCGATGTCACGGATCTTGATGCGCTCTTCGGTATCGATCTTGGTTTCGTTGTTGTTCGGCGTTGTGTTCAAAGTTGTTGTCATGTCAGATCTCCGTCGAAGCGCCAGACCGCGACTTGCTCACCACGGTGGAAGCCGCCGCATTGACAAGCAGGGTGATGATGAAAAGTGCAAGTCCGGCAGCCATCAATGCACTAATGCCGAATGTGCTTGATTCGCTGAACTTGAGGGCGATGAGCGCAGCAATGCTGTTTGAGCCCTGATCAAGGATTGACCATTTCGCAGTAAATGCAGGCGAAATGATGAGCGTGACGGCAATGGTTTCACCGAGTGCACGACCCAGACCGAGCATTGAACCACCAATAATTCCGCCACGACCAAAAGGCAAGACGACGTCGCGAACAACGCCCCAACGAGTGCCGCCAAGGGCCATTGCACCTTCGCGTTCACCAGGGGGAGCCTGCGAGAAAACTTCGCGCATGACTGCGGTGCAAATGGGGATGACCATCAACGAGACGATGACACCAGAAACAAACGTTGATGACGGAAAGATTCCGAGTGAGGTTCCGTACTTGTCATCAACATGAAAGAAAGGAACCCAACCCATGTGATCAGCCATCCACTTCGACAAAGTGATCAAGCGGGGCTGCAAATAAAACAAGCCCCACAGGCCGTAGATCAAACTAGGAACCGCAGCGAGTAGGTCGATCATCGCGGTCAGAATGCGACGAATTTTGCGAGGCGCGTACTCGGTGATGAACAACGCAGTGCAAAGCGCCACCGGAACTGCAATGAAAAGTGCGACAACTGCAATTTGCACTGTGAATGGAAGGATTGCAGCGATACCGAACTTGCCACCTTGGTCGGGGGCCCACTCTGAGTCGGTGAGGAAGCCCCAGCCGGCAACTTTGAGAGCGTCATAACCTTTGAGCAACAAGAAGCCACCGATGAGGCCCATCAAAATGAAGGTGATGATTCCCGAACTCGTGGCGATTGCTCGAAAGATTCGGTCGATGCCCGAGCGGCGGACGACGGGGTGAACGACCTGCTCGGATGCTGATACGTCAGCAACATCGGATGGGGCGGATTGACCGAAAACTGACACGGGTTAGTTCCTAGGACCTCTATCTGACGTCTAGTTGGCGCAATTATGAACAGAAGGTGAATTCGGAGCCAACGCTCAAGAAGTCCTATAAATGAAGCGCTTCGCGCCTCCTATCGTCACCTTTTATGAAGGTTTCTTCGTCTTTCGTTTCTCGCGACAACTCCGTTGAAGGTGGTGAGAAAAAGTCGATTCGCCAGAGGATTGCCCTAGTTCTTTCTGTGGTCTCGATCGCCATGATCGGAATGGGTCTCGACACCCAAAAGGTCATGGCCGAGCCGCCGGTCCGTGCCGATGCCACAGCAAGTGGAACAAATAGTCGTAGTGGGGTAGTGAGTCCTGGTACGTCGCTCACGAACGAAGTTGTAACGGTGTCGTGGAGTGGGTTTACGCCAACGCTTCCGAACGGCTTGTTTGGAGTGTTGATTGTTCAATGTAAAGGCACGCCAGCCACCATGGCTGATTGCTACACCGCGGAGCCGTATCCCGATTTAGCAAATGGAACAAGGGCATCATCAACAACAGGATCCGACGGAACTGGTTCAACGCGGATCGAAATTCGTCCCGCCAGCAACTTGCCATTGCTGAATTGCTCAGCGTCTAATTCTTGTACGGTGATGGCGTACGAAAATGACGGGCAAAGCATCCCACCTGGTGGATTACCAGTTAGCCGCGTTGTTGTCCCGATCACGTTTGCCCCGTCGCAGGCTGACTGCCCGAACATCACTGACTTTGATGTGCGTGCCGATGGTTCGGCCACTTCGGCGACCTTGTTTTATGACTGGGCGGCCAGGCTATGTAACGGTGATAACGCCGTCGTTGTTGACTACACCGAAAACTCAAGCACGACTGGCCGTGAAAATTTCCTCAATGGTCTGACAGACTTCGCAGTTTCAGGATTGCCGGCTTCTGAAGAAGAATTGACGGCTCACCCGGAACATCGAGATTTTTCGTACATTCCGTTGGTCGCGAGTGCAACAGTGATTGCCTACAACTTCACCGACCCTTATAACGGTCAACCGCTCGACAATGTCGTGTTATCACCCCGATTAGTCGCACG
>CALPPJ020000077.1 GCA_943325425.2 Bifidobacterium breve
ACTTGGTCGGCCCCGATGGTTAGCGGCCAAGATCGTCACAGTTCTACTGATGCAGATTGTCCAACTCATCATTCTGATTCCGGTGGCCCTATTACTTGATTGGCAGTCAGCAGATGCCCAGTGGCTTCTAGCTGTCGCTGCCGTTGCTGTTGGCAGTGTCGCCTTTGCTGGGCTTGGTCTCTTCATCGCTGGACGACTGCGCGCAGAGATCAATCTTGCTGCTCAAAACGGTTTGTACCTGTTGCTTCTTTTACTGGGCGGAATGGTCATTCCATTTGATGAGTTACCAGCCCCAGTTGCTGCTGTTGCGAAATGTCTTCCGTCTGGTGCGCTCGCCGATGTTCTGCGCGATGCGCTGGTTGGGCAAGCCGATCGACCAGGAACATCATGGATAGTTCTGGGTATTTGGGCAGTATTGACCCCAGTGATCGCGGCCGCGACCTTCCGTTGGGAATAAGCACCACCATTTTCAGCAGGTATTAATTCACCTAAAGTTCAAAAACAGAGACTCACAAAATTCACTCAACCGTGATTGACTAATCTCCGTGACCGGATACACCAGTGAACTCTTGCAGCGAGCAGCGATCCACTCAGCCTTAGGAGAACCCGCCCGCCTTGCCATCATTGACGAACTGTCAGTCAGTGATCGCTCACCCCGCGATCTCGGATCGCGTTTACAAATTCAGTCAAACTTACTGGCTCACCACCTGGACACTCTTGAGAACGTTGGATTGATCATTCGCTCTACTTCGTCTGGCGATGCTCGCCGTCGTTACATACGACTGACCCCCACTGGCTTGCACACAAGCACCCCGCGGCGCATTTCTCAGCGGCGACCAATGCTTTTCCTGTGTACGCATAATTCGGCACGCTCTCAATTGGCTGCCGCGATTTGGCAGGCACGAACTGGGCAGCCAGCAAAATCGGCGGGCACTCAACCAGCGTTGCGTATTCATCGACAGACTATTTCTGCCGCCAAGCGAAACAAGATTGAAATTCATGACATCGCGCCGACATCCTTGATGAAAATTCCCCGCAATGTGCAAGTCGTCACGGTGTGCGACCTCGTTCATGAAGAACTTCGGGCGCCACTTGATTGGTGGCACTGGTCGATCCCCGACCCAGTTCCTAGTGGCAATGCCACAGCATTTGATGCAGTGGTCGCCGAACTTGAAGCTCGAGTTAATCAAGTCGTCAACTCAACGGTGACAGAAAATGGAGTCAAGTCATGACAACTCGTGTTGGAATCAATGGCTTTGGGCGTATTGGACGTCTTGTTGTTCGCGCTCTACGCGACCAGCCTTCACTACAACTTGTGCACATTAACGAAGCCAAAGGCGGGTCAATAACTGCGGCGCACCTACTCGAATTTGACAGCGTTCACGGGCGCTATCCCGGCTCAGTACTTCTCGACGGTGACACGCTAGTTATTGATGATCAGCGGGTCTCATTCAGTGAACATGATCAGCCGGAGGCAATTGATTGGAACATGTACGGGGTAGATGTCGTCCTTGAATGCTCAGGAAAATTCAAGACAACAGAAACTATTCAGCCTCACTTTGATCGTGGTGCACAGAAAGTTGTTGTTGCCTGTCCGGTCAAGAGTCCTGGAGTTCTCAACATCGTGATGGGTTGCAATGATCATCTCTACGATCCCGCCATTCATCACCTCATTACCGCAGCTTCGTGCACGACGAATTCCCTAGCACCAGTCGTAAAGGTTTTACATGAGTCAGTTGGTATTGAGCGAGGGTCGATCACGACTATCCATGATGTCACCAACACTCAAGTCTTAGTCGATGCACCGCATAACGACTTGCGTCGCGCCCGATCGGCGCTCCAATCACTCATTCCTACCTCAACTGGATCAGCAACAGCAATCACTTTGATCTATCCCGAGTTATCTGGCAAGTTGAATGGTCTTGCAGTTCGAGTTCCACTTTTGAATGCATCGCTCACCGATGCTGTTTTTACAGTCAAAGAAGACGTAACTGTTGAGCACATCAACGGGCTCTTTCAAACCGCAGCAAAAGGGCCTTTGCAAGGAATTCTTGGCTATGAAACTAGACCTCTTGTTTCAGCGGACTTTGTCAATGATCCGCGTTCTGGAATCGTTGATGCGCTCTCAACCATGGTCATTGATTCACGAATGGTCAAAGTATTGATTTGGTACGACAATGAATACGGATACGCATTTCGAATGGGCGAATTAGCCGCCAAGGTTGCGCGGTCAATCGGATCACACACATGAATCTCCGAAACTACATTTTGGTGACTGCTGGATATTGGGTATTCACCATCACTGATGGTGCACTTCGAATGCTCGTTCTTTTGCATTTCAACGAGCTGGGCTACTCCCCCGTCTCAATCGCCTTTCTCTTTCTCGCCTATGAATTCATGGGAATTCTGACCAACTTGCTGGGTGGTTGGGTCGGATCTCGTCGGGGGTTGAATCGCACTCTCGTTGCTGGGCTAGGACTGCAAATCATCGCGCTCATTGCGCTTTCGTTTGAATCACCAACCTGGCAAAAATGGTTATCCGTCAGTTTTGTCATGGCCATGCAAGCTCTTTCTGGTATCGCCAAAGATCTCACCAAAATGAGTTCAAAGAGTGCAGTGAAAACAGTTGCTGGCGATGGCTCACTTTTCCGGATGGTCGCAATCTTGACTGGTTCAAAGAATGCCCTGAAGGGCGTTGGATTCTTTGTCGGAGCCGCTCTTCTCTCGGGAATCGGTTACGACGGAGCTTTATGGTCTATGGCAGGAGCGCTCGCTGTCACCGTTATTTCCCTCCTCATTTTTCTTAATGAAGACATTGGTAAGTCAAAGAAGAAGGCCCCACTACGTTCAGTTCTGTCAAAGTCTTCGGCTATCAATCGGCTGTCGATTGCCAGGTTCTTTCTGTTTGGCTCACGAGACATTTGGTTTGTCGTGGCTCTGCCGGTTTTTCTCTCTGATGAACTCGGTTGGTCCGAACGTGGAGTTGGCGGCTTTCTTGCTCTATGGGTTATCGGGTACGGAATTGTTCAATCAACGGCGCCAAAAATGCTTGCCCGCGGCGGTCGACATGTTGATGAAGTGAGTGCCACTCGCCAATGGGCTCTCATACTCGGTCTCGTCTCAGGAACCATCGCGACTTTGGTCGCTTTTGATATTGCTATCGAATGGGCGATTGTCGGCGGTCTCGTGGTATTCGGAATTGCGTTTGCGATGAACTCATCGTTGCACTCCTATCTCGTGCTGGCCTTCTCTGATGATGACTCAGTCGCCCTAGACGTTGGCTTCTACTATTCAGCGAACGCAGCAGGGCGATTTGTAGGCACCTTGCTTTCCGGTCTGTTGTATCTTTGGGGCGATCTCGCCGCGGCCCTATGGGGCTCCACTATTTTTGTGTTCATCACCTGGATCTGTGCACGAAGATTACCTTCCGTGCCAGATACGGTTTCGATTTCACTCGCTGATGTTGAAGGTAGTGACTAAGAAGTCATCAAACGAAACTACTGACGCTGGCGAGGCTCTTCTGCTGGTGGCGTTGCCCCAAAGGCTCGCTCAACATCGGCTGTGGTCAGAACTGACTCTTTGCGAACGTAGTCATCTGTGTTTTCATCTCTGAAGGTTTTGACAAAATGCTTGAAGAACATGGCAACAATGATTGTCCACAAGAATATTGATCCACCTAACTTCATGATGGCTCCCGCAATCTGTTGATCGTTACTCACCGACACTCCCCATACGCGCTCGGGAATGTTGTAATGCTTATAGACAACGCCTTCAGCAAAGGTGAGCCAACCAGCTGGAATTGTTGCGACAACACTGTTCAAAAAGAGATAGATCATTTTCGCCATCGGCTTCATTTGGAATTCTTTAAAAGGTCCAACGACAGGTAGCCACATCAAGATCGATGTAGTCACCAAAAGCACATGCACGAAATAGTGCAATGGACCATTTGAAACCGACGCATTAACGACGCCCGGAATGTGACTGACCATCACTCCAATATTGAATAGAAGTCCGGCCCGTACGGGAAAGGCCATGAAACGCAAAGCTCGATAGGCCCGACCTTCACCAACCAGAATTCTCACAAACCATTCAGGGGTAGCAAGAACGACCAGTGGCGGCATGAAGTATGTGAGAGCCATGTGCTGAAACATGTGCACCGAATACAAATACTCTTCGGCGATGTCATGCATCGGCCAGTCGGTTGCTAACCACAACATCAGAATGCCGGCGACGAAACACGTCAATTGACGCCGAGTTACTACTGGTTCACCAGTCGGGACAGCCTTCGGTCCAAGAACACGAACCACGTACACATAGGAGGCGACCAAGAAAACTACGAGCAGCCACACCTCGATGTGCAGTTGATATCGCCAGGGATCAATGACAATTTCCCCGACCATGGGAATCAACCCTTCTGAATGAAGAATTTAAATGTCGCGAGGAATCCACAATAAACAGCGATGGCCAACAACAAGCCCGAATAGAACAAGTAAGTAAACAACTTGTTATCAAACTTGAGGTGCATGAAGTACGACACCACGGTCACGAACTTAACCACCATCAAAATGAACAGTGTCGGCATGAAGAATGGACCGAAGTCAATGTAATACGTTGACACTTCGATCGCAGTTAAGACCGCCAAAATCAAGGCGACATAGATGTATTGCTTGTCGGACAAACCGTGATGTTCGGCTTCGTGGCCTTCGGCGTGTGCAACTTGGTCGGTAGCGGTACTCATGGGTCGCTCCTCAGGACGGAATCAGGTAGACGAGGGTGAAGATGACAATCCAAATAATGTCAACGAAGTGCCAATAGAGGCCAATCATTTCAACTACTTCAGCGCGGTCTCCAGGAATTCGCTTGTTGCGATTCATACCAACAAGCGCCATCAACATGATGATTCCGACAGATACGTGCACTCCGTGGAATCCGGTCAAGGTATAGAAGCTTGACCCGAACAAGCTGGTCGTGAAGCCCAGGCCCTCTCGGTAAAACGCTGTGAACTCATACACCTGACCACCAACGAAAGTGGCTCCGAGCAACGCTGTAATCACGAGCCACAAATTCATGTTGCGCTCGTCTTTACGCTGTGCTGCCGAAACAGCCAACACCATCGTGAGTGAACTCATCAACAAAATGAACGAGCTCACCGAGGTGAACGGAATGTCGAAAATTTGATCAGGTTGCGGGCCAGCATTAACGCGACCTTTGTACAACATGTACGTCGAGATCAATCCACCAAAGAGCAGACATTCTGAACCGAGGAACATCCACATTCCGAGCTTGTTATTCGACAAGCCCGTTGAGGTATGCATGCCATGACCTGCGTCATGACCGTGGGAGATTGCTGTTTCAGCCAAGGGGCGCCAGCTCCTTCGTGTGGCCGCCACCTTCACCAGGTGCCGGGGGATCGAAATCTTCGTCAGGGGACGTCGAGGGTTCCATTGACCAACCAAACATGGTGAGCAATGTCATGGCCGCTCCAACAGCCATCAACATACGGTTATAAATCAGACCGTAAGCAATGACTGGCAACGACAAGGCCAACAAAATTGGCCAATACGAACGTGACGGCATGTGAATGTGCTCATCGGGATGCGCATTCAAGTCAGCCATTACTTCTTCAACGGTGTGCACTTGCTTCACCTTGTGAGTTGCTGAATCAGTTTCATATTTACGATGGAAGAACTCGTCAAGGTGACCAACTGTGGGAATGGTGTCAAAGTTGTGCTCTTGCGGAGGACTCTGAGTCATCCATTCAAGGGTGCGAGCGTCCCATGGGTCAAGCGGTGCAACTGCAACCTTCTTCGACTTGTGGGTGTAGATCACGTTGACCAAGAACAACAGCACGCCGAAGCCAAGGGTGAACGAGCCGATAGAAGCGATCTGGTTCCAGAACCCGAGGTTGAAGAAACCTTCACCGGCGCGAGCTTCCGTCCAGACCGCCATACGACGAGGCTGACCTTGCAATCCAAGAATGTGCATCGGACCGAAAGTGAGGTTCATACCAACCACCATCCGCCAAAAGTTCCACTTGCCAATTGCCTCATTCAGTTGACGGCGGAACATCTTGGGCCACCAGTAATAGAAGCCCGAGAACAATCCGAATACCGCACCACCGAACAACACATAGTGGAAGTGAGCCACGATGTAATACGTGTCAGTCTGCTGCGTGTCCGAAGGAGCAACTGCGTGAGTGACTCCTGACAAACCGCCGATAGTGAACTGCACCACAAGAGCAATTGCAAACAGCATGGGCACTGTAAAGGAGAGCTTGCCACCCCACATCGTCATGACCCAGTTAACGATCTTGACTCCGGTAGGAACCGCAATAGCCATCGTGGCCATGGAGAACACGGTGACCGAAACTGGTCCAAGTCCGGAAGCGAACATATGGTGGGCCCATACGCCCCAACCAACGAAACCGATCGCGGCACCCGACATCGCCACGATGGGATAACCGAACAATGGCTTCTTCGAGAAAACGGGGATCACTTCGCTGATAATGCCGAAGGACGGCAAAATCATGATGTACACCTCGGGGTGACCGAA
>CALPPJ020000078.1 GCA_943325425.2 Bifidobacterium breve
CCCTGCAAACCAAACACTGTCACCAAACTGATGATTGGGAATCGCGGTCCCCAATGTTTGCGCATCGCGCGATAGCGAAAATCCTCACCATGGCCCGAGTTGCGCCAGAACAAGTAGATACCAAGTCGCAGACCCCACACCGTTGTCATCAACGTCAAGATCCACTGACGAGTGTTGTCCCCATCCGCTACTGCGCGTGAGATCCAGGCAACCAGAACAAAACCGAGACCCCAAACGATGTCGACGATGGACGCATTCTTTTTGATCAAGCTGACAATCCAAGTTGTCAACATCAATGCGACGATTCCTATCGCTGAACTCAACATCACTTCACCCACGATGATTTCTCCTCATCTCGTTTCTTGCTGATAACGCATCATTCACTTCACGATCCATACGCATCCACTCATCATCTAACCACCGCGTGAACTCTTCGCCTTTGCTTATTGATGCATCCGGGATCACATCACGGTTGACGCGCCGTAAATGAAACCGAATCGGTGGCATATCTGACGAAATCGCTTTCAAAATTCCGCCAAAGGTGTCGAGTCCTTCAAAGCCAACATGCCAGGCCACCACGACATCAGCAGATGTACAGCCTCGTAACATCGCTGCGGCACCAGCGGGACGAGGTGGCAGCAGGTGTCGCATATCGCTCAAACGATCAGCGCGATCCGAATCACTGGTCGCAATTTTTTCGAGCGCGCGAGTTCGCTTCTTGTTATTTGCTCGCGTTCCCTCTGGGAAAATGATTCCAACTGTTGAGGCATTGACATCGGTGACCAGTTTTTGAAGAGCCTCGAGCTCAGGAGTTGAATCGGTCGCTTGACGATCAAGAAAGTGATTCGGCAAACGTTGACCAACCACATCAAGACACGGATCAGCCAGTAACTCACGCTTTAGAACAAATCGTGGATTCATCTGCGCCAACGTTGTCACAACGTATGCAGAGACAAGTGAGTCAGCCAAACTTGCGTGCCGCGCCAAAAGAATGACGGGGCCTGGCTTTAAAGCATCTATATTTTCAACCTCAACTGAAAAACCACAAGTGGCTTTCAACGCTTGCAGAAGTCGATCGGCCCACCATCGTTGTAGCGCGTAATGCCTTGGCACATTCTTGCTTTGGCCAGTAATCCATAACAGTGCTGAACAAATGACGCCGACGGTTTCTAGCCACGCCCAACACACCCCGAACAACAACAGTCGGGCCAAGGGAAAGCGCCACTTCACGCGCGACGCATCAATGATGATGACCAACGGCAACCACGCTGGGATCAAAACTGTCAGTACCACGGCACCAAGAATCAGCCCAGAAATACTGATGAGGCGACGCAACATGTCTCAAGCGTAGATGTCAGTGGACCCCTACGAGAGACGCAGAACCCGTTAATCATCAGCTCGTTCGGTCAAGATGAGTGCATGACTTCTTCTCGCGCATCCTCGTGGACCCGCTCGCGATCCTTCGCCTTGATAGTTGTTCTCTATCTTGTGGCTGTTGTCGGGTCATTGCTCATCGCGTCGACGATCGGCTCGGAACACCCTGTCAAGGGCCTCATCTGGGGGTACGTCGCCTCCGTTGCGTTTTTGTACATCGCCAGCCAAATCGTGGGCAATGGATCAACCTTTGACGCATGGTGGAGCGTGATTCCTCCGAGTTTTGCGATCTGGTTCTGCATCGTGCTCGATGATCCTGGCAAGTTCTCCGATGCCGACCTCCGGCGACTGGCTGTTGCTGTTTGCGCCACGTTGTGGGGCGTACGTCTCACGGCAAACTGGGCCATCGGCTGGACCGGGCTCGATCACGAAGACTGGCGCTATCGCATGCTGTACGAAACTGCCCCCATGCCGAGGTGGGCGGTCAGTCTGACCTCGGTCCACCTTTTCCCCCTGATCGTGGTCACCATTGGTTCGATCCCCATGGCCATTGTCGCCTCACAATCCGATTCTGATCGAGGTTTCGGAGTACTCGACGTCATTGCAGTCGTGATTGCCCTCACGGGAGTTGCTCTCCAGCAGTTCGCCGACCTTGATTTACGCCGTTTCAATCGCACCAAACAACCTGGTGATGTTCTCAATACTGGACTTTGGTCGCGATCACGTCACCCCAACTATTTAGGGGAAATGTGCTGGTGGTGGTCACTTTTTATCTTCGTCCTTGCCGCCGAACCGGGCTCGTGGTGGGCTGGTGTCGGTGCCTTATCCATGACCGTCATGTTCTTTGCGGCCAGTATCCCAATCGCCGAAAAGCGCAGCGCCGAACGTCGCCCAGGTTGGGAGGCCTATAAGGCCAGCACGCCCATGGTCTTCCCCCGCCTTCGTAAATAGTGTCAAGTTAGTTGGGATGTCAACCGATACAAAAGGGTGCTTATTGCGACGACTGTGATTCCGGCCCTTCTGTTGGCCGTCGCTTTGCTCACTGTCGTCAGCATCGCCAACTTGTTACGTCAACACTCACGCACTCGGCAACTTGTCATCAGTTTGCAGACCGAACAAGAACAACTCGCCCAAGCCAACGACCGCTTGGCTCATGTTGCTTCCCACGACTCGTTAACTGAACTTCTCAATCGTCACGGAATTATCGAACACCTCGAACGCGCCATCGCGCGCAGTCGCGATTCACACAAAATTGCCGTCCTGTTCATGGATGTCGATCGCTTTAAGAGCATTAACGATTCACTCGGTCACGGGGCGGGCGATCAACTTCTGCAAGTGATGGGTCGCCGGATTCGTTCGGTCATGCCAACAGGTTGTGTTTCGGGCCGCCTCGGAGGCGACGAATTCATCATTGTGATTGATGATGCCACCGATATCGCCGGAGTTTCTGCCATTGCCCATCGTCTCACTCAGGTCATGAGTGAGCCACTTGAACTCAGCGGCCGACTTGTGCGCATTTCAGTCAGTATCGGCGTTGCAGTCGGCCCTGACTCTCATGACACCGCAAGTGAACTCATCGGCTTTGCCAACGTTGCTTTACATCGCGCTAAAGATGCCGGCCGTGATCGTATTGAGATCTTCACCTCAGATATTCGCGTTGAAATGCAACGACGCGCCGCTGAAGAACGTTCACTGCGTCTTGCTATTGATGCCGGCGATGTTGTTCCATTCTTTCAACCAGAGTTTGATGCCAACACTGGCCAAATAATTGGTGCTGAAATTTTGGCGCGATGGATTCGACGCGATGGGTCTATCACGAGTGCAGGTGCAATGCTGACGATGGCCGAAGACGCCAGCACACTTGAACGACTGACATCGGTCATCATGCAACAATCACGGCCCGTGATTCGTCGCTTGGTGGCACTCGGACTTCCAACCGGATTTCGATTCCGCGTCAACTTGCCCCACCGTTGTACTCCACGCGCGTGGCGTGATGGCCAAGTGGCCTCTTACTTCACAGGTATTGATCCGAGCATGTTGACACTTGATGTCTACGAAACCGCGATGTTCAGCGATCTCGTTGGAGCTGCGGGCGTGCTGACCGAGATGCGTCAACTCGGCGCTCGCGTTTGTCTGGAAGATGCCGGCCGAGGTGGTGGGTCTTTGTCAATGTTGCGCTCACTTCCACTTGATGAAGTACGCGTCGATCGTCTTCATGTTGACGCCCTCACGTCTCATGCCAGCGATCGCGCCGTTGTTCGTGCCATGGTCAATTTGGCGAAAGATCTCGGTATCAGCATTTCAGCTGACGGGGTTGAAAGTGGAGCCCAGGCCGATGCGCTTCTTGCACTTGGATGCACAACTCATCAGGGGCACCTCTACTCACCAGCGATTACCGCATCAGCCCTAGAGGACATGATCTTAAAAATGGCTGCAGACCGCGCTACAGACGGTCTGATGGCGTAGCGTTTCTCCTTCGTGTCGTCGAAAAAACTTGGTGTCATATGGATGCTCATCAGCGCAAGTGCGTATTCGATGTTCACCATCTTCGGCAAAACCGTTCTCAAAGAACTTGACGCCATTGATGTGCTCCTGTGGCGTTTCTTCATCGCTGTTCCAGTCGCGTGGATTTTCATTGTCGTACGCCACCGACGAGGTGGCCCCGGCCCATTTTCGGTGGCCTGGAAACCGCGGTTCGCGGCCGGCTTAGTTTTCGGTTCGGTTTCGTGGTTGGGTTTTGCAGCCCTTGACCGCATGCCTGGTGCGTTATACATCGTCATCATTTACACCTATCCAGCAATGGTCGCAGTTGGCGCATCCCTGTTAGGGCGACCCACGTCAAAACATGTCTGGATTGCAGTTGCGATCACTCTCGTAGGTATCGCGCTCACGGTTCCCGAAGTTCTTGATGGTGCTGGTGGCGCGACAATCCTTGGACTCATTCTCACTCTTGGTAATGCTGTGATGTACGCGGCGTACATGATCTTGAGTGAACGCCTCGTGAGAGGAGATCAAGCCGGTGATGGACTCGTGGCATCCGCATGGAGTTTGACTGGCTCCTTGGCTTTTGCGGTTGTCATTGCAATCATTAAATGGCCGCCTGAATTCCCAGCCACTTTCAACGGCGCGAGTTCAATGGTTGGTCTCGCTTTAATCAGCACGGTTATTGCCAGTATGGGATTTTTCTTGGGGGTTCGTCATCTCGGTCCGGCGTCGGCCGCGCTTGTCGCAACCACCGAACCAGTTCTCACCTTGATTTGGGTTGTTGTCATTCTCGGAGATTCGCTCAAAGCAATTCAGTTACTTGGTGCTGCCCTCGTGATTATTGGTGTGGTGTGGTCGCAACGCACTCCGCCCGAAATAGTCAACGACAAAAACTCCAATGCTCATCCAACGAGTGCCTGAAGTTCATCCACATTCACAGCCACGAAAGAGCTCGTCGTATACGACGGCAAAATTCCACCAGCACCGCTATTGGATGTCCACGAGATTTCCCAATCAACGGAAACAACGCCTACGAATACTCCCCCATCTCGACTTATCGACGAATGTTGATAGGTATACATACAAGGAGATGATGCTTCATCTCCAAGAGCGACACTCCATTCAAAACCCGGCCCATCACACTCCATTGCACCAACAAGTCCGCCGTTGGCTGTTCCATCATCTTGAGAAATGAATCGCAGTCGCACCGGTGTGGCAGTCGTACGTGCCCATGCCGAGCCAAATACTGTTGGCACCCAAGCCATCGCGGTCACCGGATGCCACCAATTCGTATCAGCCCAGATCCACATTCCAACATTGACAACAACATTGTCAGTTGGTGGAGCAGTCATGACCGATGGTTGAGGCAATCGGCCACGAACCAAGATGGCGGCATTCTGTGCCAATTGAGCAGTTGATGGTCGAGGAATCCAGACCAATGTCATCTGACCACCAGGTGTGTGTCGTTGATACAAGTCGTAACGAATGGATCCAACCAGTTTGGTGATTCCAGTTGTTGCACCAATACCGCTGTCATATGTTGTTGCGGGCACCCAACGAAAACCAGATGAGTCCCGTCCTGATCCGCCAGGTGGTGACGAAGTTTGTATGCCAGCCCAAATTGTGTCCCCGCTAGTTCCCCCACTGCCAACTGGTGCATCAATGGCTAAAACCTGACGATGAACATCAGCACACATCATCACAACCAATGAAACAAGAAGTCCCAGCAAACTCATGCATCGAAGCCGCATAGATCTTCCTCGATTGTCCAACGAGTGGGGGTGCCGGTATTCCATAGCCATCGACCCTCAACTTTGGTCAATGTAAAAGTCACCAACGAACTCATCATGGAGTCGTCAAAAATGATGTCGCCATCAACTAGTACGACATCATCGGTAATGCAGGTATACACCAGGGCCTTTGATGGTGACAGGGACTCTGTCTTGTCGATTCGATAGCGAATCTCACCACCACCTGTTGCAGTGATTCGCGCACTTCGCCGAGTTGTGATGAGTTCTGTGAGGTCGTTGTAGATCGGACTGTTCACTTCTGTAAATGTTGCAACATCACACGAATACGGCTGACGCCCGCATTCAATACGAGCTTGCATCAGTGCGGCAAACGCACTCTCCAATTCATCGGCGACGGTCGGAGACTTATCACTCACATTTTCTGCGGTTCCCGAATTACTGGATTGGATGACCGCAGTTGGCACCACCGCGATATCTGGTGAACCAGTTTCAACTAGTCGGCCAACCACGTCACCCGAATTTCCGCCACAAGCACTAAAAAGCAGCATCGTGCCAAAGAGCCATTTATTCTTCATCGATTTTCCTTTCATGGTGACACTGTGGGATTTCAGAACCTCCCAACGGTGTCGGTTGCAATGAAGAGTGATGAAGAAAAAACAGACGATCTATAGGTCAAATGAACTACTCATGAAATCGGTGGAATCACTTTCTTGAAAGTCACGCGCCCTTGACAAAATCTGTAAAACTCTGATCATGGCTTCACCAATTTCACGTCGGATGTTTTTTGCCCTCAGTGCCTCGGTCGTCGTAGTCGCTTGCTCAAAGGATGAAAAATCGACAGATACGGAACCAGGTACATCAACTACTTCTGCTCCAACAACCAGTCCAGTTCCGCAGGTAGCACTGTCGGGTGATCCGTTCACACTTGGCGTTGC